>NZ_WXWI01000019.1:0-91228 GCF_009904895.1 Vibrio sp. V31_P5A7T61 | reverse complement strand
TCCAACAGAACGATAATGAATTGACTGTGCCGATAGTGCTAAAAGCCCTATCAATTTGGTCACTCAGTTCATTGAAACCGAAGTGCTTATTGCTAAGCATTTTGATTATCATCAACGAGTGCCCACACAGATTGATTGGTTTAAATTGTTAAAGAGCTGGCTTGCGAATCTCTCGTTGAGCTTCGAAGCGGAGGTGAATTCTAGCGAGTTAATTTGAAGAGTCAAACACTTTTTCAAATTTTCTTTTTTAGAAGCTTTCCCTCAACCAACACTGCCTGAAGCCTTGCGGCGTCTGCTGTGTCAGTGAGGGCGCATTATAGGGAGTTAGTTTAGCTTAGCAAGTACTTTTTTCTATTAATTTTCCGTTCGCTCAAAAAGCCATCGGATCATTAATTTTTGAATAAAATTCCAACATTTGAAGAGGGTCACAGCAATCGATTGGAAAAACGCCAAGCATAAACGTAAGATTCATGTGTCTATATTGTTAATCTTAGATACGCCTCTTACTTTCATTCTGATTAAGTAGTATTTCAATATGAGCTCGAATAAATCTACATTATTTATTGTTGCACTGGCTATCATTGGTGCACTGGTTTTTTCTCTATTATCGATTCATCCCGCGGTAAGTTTTGTTATTGGTGTTATTTCTGCCGCGATCACTCTGCAAGTTTTATCAAATCCTTCCGTAGTATCAGTGAATGCTCCATCAACCGAGGAGTCATCCAGTAATACAAAAACGCTTTACGTCGGAAACCTACCCTATAAAGCTAATGAATCGGATGTGCGTGATTTGTTTGCTCAATACGGTGATGTGTTTGCGGTCCGATTAATGAAAGATAAACGCACAGGAAAACGCCGAGGGTTTGGATTTGTAGTCATTGCCACGGCCCATGCCTCTGCGGCGATTAATGCACTCAATGAAAAAGACTATATGCAGCGCACACTCAAAGTGAGAGTTGCTAATGATCCAAAACATCCAGATGAGGAAATGGACGAACAGGATTAAAGCCCATTTTAATTAAGTTCGCATTCAGAGCGCTCTCTTTCCAAGGGGGCGCACTGGCGAAAATCGTGTGCGGATGCTGATGCTTTAAGCTAGGTTCTACATCAAGCAACTGCTGTACTCGACGAGCTATCGCCTGACCAGAATCAATCAACATCACATCATCACCTAATACTTGTTGAATCTCTGCTTTAATGAGTGGGAAATGGGTGCATCCTAATACCGCAACATCTATCCGCTGAATCAGTGGACTTAAAATCGTCGCCAATTCCTCTTTATCGACGTCTTGCCCGCGCAGCTTCTCTTCCGCCATATCAACTAAACGTGTCGACCCAAGCAGTTCAACACTTTTTTTACTCGAAAAATTACGGATTAAATCATGTGTGTATTGTCTTGTGATCGTTGCGGGAGTAGCAATCAAGCCAATCGCTTTATGGGCAACGAGTGAGGCTGGCTTTATCGCAGGAACCACGCCTACAACCGGAATGGATAATTTAGCACGCAGCATGGGGAGTACAATAGTACTAGCGGTATTACAAGCTATCACTACTAAATCAAAAGATTGCTGTTTGACTAATGAAATAATTAAACGCTCAACACGGTTAAGCAAAACTTCCTGCGCTAATTCGCCATAAGGATACGCGGCGTTATCAAACAAATAGGTATAATCAAGCTGTGGTAATAGTGAAACTATCTCTTGATAAACTGACAATCCACCAACACCTGAGTCAAAAATTAGAACCTTATGTGACAACTGTTGCTGCATACTACACCCCAAGAAGAAAGAGTCAGTGATCATACTCCCTCTTTATCATTAGGCAACCACTCTCACTGTAATGAAATAGTAATATTATGAGTATGGTTTGTCAGATAGTTCTAAAAAATAAGACCGCTGTAAGGCGGTCTTATTTTTTAGAACTGGTAACTGGCGTTTAGGTAAAAGGCCCGCTCTGGGGCACGATACCCGAGCGCACTTTGATACTGCTCATTAAAGAGATTTTCTATCCGACTACGAATGACCATGGTATCACTTAACCAGTAGCCTACAGACACATCCCACAGGTTAGTGGAGTGAATATAATCGTTACTGGTTGGCTCTGGTGTAGGCAAGTCTAGGCGCTTACCCGTATAGGTATAAGTTGTATTTATATCGAAGTTACCCAATTGTATGGCAGTAATCCACTTGTAGTTTTCTTTTGCCCGACGAGCCAACTGCACATGATTATCATCTTTATGATCTTTGTACTCCGCCACTAAAGTATGATTGATTGGACCCGTATCAAAGTTCACTTCCAATTCCACCCCTTTAATTCGTGCATCGGTATTCAAAGTGCATCCTCCCCAATTCACCACATCACACACGGCACCGTTAGGATCAGAATACCAGATAATCAAATTATCCACCTGGTTGTCATAAGCCGATACACTCACTCGCGCTAATGGATAAGTGATATCGAATCCTATCTCACTATTCTTAGACTTTTCTGGTTCAAGATCAGGTGCCGTTGATAAATCGGTGTAACTCGGTGCTTTAAATGCTGTGCCATAGCTGGCCCGCATACGATAATGATCGTTAACTTGATAACCGGCAGCGAAAGACCAAGTGGTGTAGTCATCATATTTATCATGCTTATCGTGACGAATATTCGCTTCAAAAACCCAATCACTCACCGTCAGTTTGCCAGAACCAAAAATACCGTAGGTATCTCGGCTTTCTCCCGCCAACACATGACGACTACCATAACTGAGCGCATCATGGTCTAATTTTTCCCAGCGGCCATCAATACCCGCTCCAAGTTGAATAATGTCATTCAGCTGATAAAGGTTCGCCCATTGCGTCTGGGTAAGATCGATGTTCGCCTTGGTATTAGCATTATTTTTACCCTCGCTTTGGGTATAATCGAGTTTTTCTGTTTGCTGATAATTAAGCATCAACAAACTTTTTAAGCGCTTCCCTTCGTAATTCATCTTCCCAGTAAAACTCTGGTTGTCGGAAAAACTGTGGTAGAGCGTACCGGAAGAATTGTATTCTACATCACTGTCAAACCAGCTAGCTGATACATACCCCAACCAGTTCTGATTGAAGCGATGTTCATAGCCGCCCATCAAATTCTGGCTTTCATAACCATAGTCCACACCTGTCTGCGGACTTTTTATATCGTAACCATCGGTTTTCTCAAAACCTGCAGAAAGTTGTAGATGCCCCAGCTCATTCACATCCGTCCTCGTGACCACTTCACCTTTACGGGATTGGTTGCTGCCAACACCAAGCGTCACTTGCTTGAGATTATTTCCACGATGAGAGCGAGTGATAATATTGATCACACCACCGATAGCATCAGATCCATACATCGCGGCACCAGAGCCACGAATCACCTCTAAACGCTCAACTAAGCCAATTGGAAAACGATTAATGGCAACCCCACCAGCGGCTGAATCAATCCGAACTCCATCCACTAAAATGAGAACATGACTGCTATTGGTACCTCGCATAAAAACAGAAGCCGTATGCCCTCGACCACCATTTTGAGCTATCTCGATTCCGGGTACTCGACGTAAAACCTCCGTCAAAGATCGCGCTTGATATTGTTCAATTTCTTGGCGTTCAATCACCGTTGTTGCCGCCAGTACCGATACCTGCTTTTGCTCAAACCGATTGGCTGTTATCACCATGGTCTCATCAACGGGTAAACTTTGGGCATAGGTAAGAGAGCAATAAGAGAGCGCTGACATCATCGCCAGGCTTAGATAAGATTTATTCATTATGTTGTTATCCTAAAACGCGTAGATTCTCCTGAGCAAAACACCACTGCTGGCCCAGTTGCTGGCAGGTATTCGGACTCGAGAGCATTAACCTAATAACTCGACTTCCCACCATTAGGCAGTGTCTTGATGAGCGTTCGTTCTCCCTTACCGCTGCGCGTCACAGACTTACAGTTGGGAAAGAATACGTTTAAAAAATAGATTAGATAAGGATAAAGCCTTTAATAATGGGAGCTAGTGCGTCTAAAACTGAAAATATCTACCCAATCCGTATCACTGTCTAAATTTTTCACATTCTCTTATGGTCTGTCTAACTTTTTATTCAATTAGACCATTGAGAATCATGAGATTCGCGTTCTTACTTTCCCTGCAACATAGACGGACAGAAAACCTAAACCTGCCAAAAAAATCGATTTTAATCAAAACCAACTTGATTACCAGTTTAATCTATTGAAATTAAATAAAGTTGTTTATGAAATTTATTAATAGTAACTATTCAGGGGGCAATTGGAGATAAAATTAGAAATCGGGAATTAGTACCACTCATAACTCTTAAGCGATGATTATAAATAATATAAGTGCTATCAATGGAGAAAATATGGCGACCTTATAGTAACCAAGCCATTTACCTGTCGACTTAAAATGTTTGTTTAAGCGACTCTTCATTGCTGTAATTTCAGTATTTAACTCATCTGGGTACTCAGCTTCTTTTCCATCAATAGAGCTAAATACAAGATCTTTAGCTTTCTCCAATGATTCATACTTATTCTTTTGACTTTTAAGCAATCCGTACATAAGCAGAATCGTAACAATAACTCCGATTACTAGCAGGACAAAAACTAGTGCGTCTAACTGACCCTTTTGCATAATTGCGGCTAATGCCATAACAGAGGCTGGGACGGAAAAAAGCTTAAAAACAATGTCACTAGTCAGATTAGTTAATTTTTCAGATAGCTCAATTTCAGCTTCAGCAACTTCTTTTTTAGCCTTATGAAACGAAAAACCACTTAAGTAAGTAGACAGATTATTCTGATATAAAGCAACGAATGCTCCCCAAGAATCAATCAATTTGTTAAAGGCTTCATCTGGGGCATAACCTCCACCTAAAAATTCATGCAATGAAGCATAAAAAACACTCAGTTTATCACTGTAGTGCATATTCAATTCGGATTCGGCTGAAGTCAACTCATTCAAAAGAGAGAAATTAATGTCTTTCGATAGTAAATTTTCAGAAATACTTACACTTAAAACTATAGGTGTTCGATGTTCACCTGAGAGATAAACTAAAGTCCGAGAATCACCCATTTTTTCATCATGATAATGAGCTAAGTTTTCAAGTTTAGCTACACTTCTAATTAGTAATTTCAGCCGGCTAAAAATATCATCGTCATCAGATTCTATTGAGTTAGCTGAATAATATAAATCTTCATCGAATAAATAAAATTCAGGCAATTCAACAACTTCAGAATAAGAAAATGTAAAGTTATCAAGAAAAGCATTTAAGTTTTGGTAAAATTGAGATTCATTAGTTCTAGGCGTTCGAAAAGTTAACTCAATTTCTTGGTCTATATAATCATTAAAATTGACTGAATTTCCATCAATATCACTACCATTTATCTCACGCAGGTATTCACATTGCTCAAGAATTTCAGCTATACCCTCAGTAACATGAACAGAGCAACTAAACACAGGCCGATTAAAGCTATGCTGAGATGCTGCTCTGCGTAACTGAACTAAAGGATAAAAAGACACTGGTTGCTACCCATTAATTTGCTGATTTAGTTTATCAATCAGATCTTGTGGAAGATCCTTGATTATAACTTTAGCTCCATCGAAGTAAACCCTTGCACTGGGATTACCACCTATATCTTCCTTATCAAATTCTAGGTGTAAATCGTCACCTTTGTAGACTAAATGAGTCATTGTTTTGAGTTTTGTCTTATTAACAGGGAACTCAGGTGGAACACCACTTTCTTCGCGGTTTAAATATGTAACAAACTCATCAGCATATCTATCAGCCTGCTCTTCATCATCGGTAGGAAAAAAACGTCGGGCGATTCCTTCGATATCAGGTAAAGTTGCTGGTTCATTAGATTCAGCTTTTTGTTCCAGATAAACAGTCAACGCTCTTTTTAAGTTTGGAGCATGCGCTTTCAAATCTTCTTTAGACTCGAAAAAACCAACACTTTCATCAACAGCCGCTTGAGTTGCTTTTGCTGAAGGTGCACCAGCTTTACATCCCATCGCCTGAATGAAATATCCAGCTGCTGACTGACTTGTTTGTGGACTAACAAAACTTAAATACGTAGAGTCCTGACGTTCAATATCATCAGCGTTTTGATAGGCGCTGTATTTAGAAAAATTAATTTTAATTGCTTGATGAAGCTTACTTAAATCAATGTATTCAAGATCTTCCACACCGAGTGTATCGGAGAATGCGAATCCTGACTTTTGCTTGATCATCGCAGCTAAATAGAATCTAACTCCATCACTCTCATAATCCGAAAATAAGATATGTCCACCAGTAGCGAATGCAACCCCAGTAGCTTCTCGAAATAACTCCTGCATGACTGACTTTGATAGAACCATGAAGTCTTCATCACTAACATCTTCTAGTTCTGAGTATTCATAAAATGAATCGGGTACACTTCCAGAGGCCTCATCGTCCCGAAAAACACCATATCTGGCACTGTTATTCTTTCTTCCATAAATATTAACAACGCCAGCAATTACATTCTGTACACTCTCATTATCTACAGGTAGAAGGGATTGTCGGTAATGCAATGGTTGAGGTTCTTCATTTTTTTCTTTTATCAATTCATGCACAACAGCTCGATGAATAGTGATTGCCATGTAAAGTCCTTGAAGATAATTATAAATATGCAATCGCCTTACTATATAAAAGCCACACGAGAGAGTAAATGAGACCCGCTTACATTTTTTGCACTTTACACATAAAAACAAAGATTAAGAATTGCCTACTTTTTCATAACTTTCCCTGAAGTATTATCCATACGGTACTGTGAGATCGTTCCATCCAAGATATGTTTTATTACTTCAACAACTGTCGCCAGCGGTACATTAAACCACTCTCTGGGCTTGTAGCTCTGCCCATCATGTCCTTTGAGGGTGATATTCAGTCGCTGGTATCCCAAGAAACCATGCACTAAAGTCTCTAGCTTATGAGCATCTATGTTGTAACATTCTGTCGTCATTACCACGCGAACAGGTGCTTCCAAAAACGTACGATCTTTCTCTGCATGTTTAATACGGTCTTCAACACTACCTTCGGTGAACCCAACTTTGTAAAGGTTCGCCTTATAGGGTGCAAGAACACTATCTGGACTCTTAGTAGCAAGCACATATACCAACCCGGTAGGAACTGGGTTACCGTCAGGCTCAAGCAATGCTCCCTCACGAATAATTTTACATCCATGATCGTCACGGACTAATCCGTGTGTCAAAGACTGAAACAGCATATGTAGCTCTGTGCCATTTTCGAAGACTAAATGCAGCCTTGCATTGTAGCTACTGTAACCTTCCAATCTTTCTCCAGCATAATGAACATACCCCATCAAGCCATTAAGAATAAAAAAATCACCAACCTGTATTTTTAGTTCATGGCGAAAACGCTCAAGTGACGCAGCGCCTGCTTTAAGTTCTTTTTGGACTGTTTCAAAAATAGGAGCATATCGAGGAAAATCCGCACATGGCTGACGTTTGGCAATTTCTTCCGGCTGCGATTTTTTTTCTGCAGGAACATGGCGAATAGTGAAAATGTCAGGGGCATCAAACTCTAGCAGATCATCATCATCGTCAAAGATATCATCCAAAGACGTAACTAATTCAGACTTATCTATTTCAGACGAGGGTGTTGATTCTTGAATTTCGTAGGTTGAAGAGCCGACAGATTCCATTGACGGTATGTACGAACACTCAGCTAACAGGCCATAAGAATCAAACTTTTTAAGCGATTCTCTCTGTTCACCGTTTGATTTAAAGGCTTTTAAACGTCTAGCCAACCGCTTTTCATCGAATGAATCCGCATCACTAGCTGGTATACGTCCATTCTTTTCAAAGAACGCTGTAATTTCCTCAAACTGACTTTCAATCAGATTACCAGCAGGTGCTTTTGCCTTTAACGGAGCTACATCAAGCAGCCCCAAGTCATCGTCTTCAGAAAAAATATCATCTAAGTCTCGCTTTGGCGTTTTCTTAGAAGAGCGTAAACAAATCACACCTTATCCCTCTTGTTTTGCCATTCTCTGTTGCTTCATCTTGCGAATATAAGCAAGCACCTCCGCATATCGGACTTCAATAGGATCAGATGCAGTTAATGACGGTTCTCGTTGATGTTCTTTACTGAAAGCTTTAATTCTAGGCCATAGCATCACAGCTTCTTCTTCAGAGACTTTGGCTTGACTAGCTCTTACTGTCTCTTGAATCGTCTTCAACATTGCGGCATTTACAGACTTAGATAATATTTCATAAGCACCATGAAACGGGTTTACAGCATCAATCAAGTCAATATCTAAATTTTCAATGTTGACGAACTTATCACCCATCTTAATAAATTGCCGACTCGCACCAGAATCATTATTCCCAGGCTGATTATTTTTACCATTTCCTGATGTTGAACCATCATCGATATCAGCATCATCTGGCAAATCTTTTTCATCGATAACACCGCCATGTTGACCAATATACAGGCTCTGAAGAACCCCTGAGCGAACCTGCTCAATCTCATGCTCTTCCAAGTCTGGGTATAAAGTTTGAATTACAGAAGGTAGCTCTATTTCATTGATAACTTCTGGCGGTGTTGTTTCGGTAATGACACCTTTTACAACAGGTTCTTTTGCCATTAATGCCGACAATATTTCACCTTTATCACCATTTAAAATATCTAGAACTTTCTGGGATACTGGTGTAGCTGTGTCATCGATGATAAGAGTGTTGGCAGGTAATTCCCCACCTTGCCATTGAGAGCGAGGTTTAAACTGTATACTTGGAGCCAAAATCTGCTCCATAAGTAACGATGTAGTAATCGCTTTAAGCATATTGTTAACCGATACCTTAACATCGTCGTCTTGCGCATCCGGTTGAGCGATGAGGTTCGTAAACTGAGCGTGTGTTTTACCTTTACAATCGCGAGTTGCTCGGCCAATTATCTGAACAATTTCGGTCATTGAACTACGATAGCCGATGGTTAGAACATGTTCACAGAACGGCCAATCAAACCCTTCTTTTGCCATCCCCAAAGCGATAATGATATCCATCTGTTCAGCAGACTCGATATCTCTTAAATATGCTTGGACTTTTGGTCGCAGATGAACGTTATCGTCAACTAAATTGGCAACCAACAGAGTTCGCCCAGTTTGCTTGCATTTTACTTGGTATATACCGGTGTTGGGATCTTGCAGAATAACTTCGCCAAGAACTTCAAGAATTTGATCGACCTCCATGTGCTTATCTTTGGTCGATTCGCCAGAATTTACGTTAGGAATATGAATGATGGTTTTTTTAGAAGGGTCAAGAATTGATGGCAAAGCCTCTACATAAGGGCCTTGATAAAAGTGATAGCCAATACCCAATGTTTTTAAATGGTTATAACCATTCAACTGTTCATAATAGGTGTATGTCACCTTCGTGAACTTTGCTTCATCTTCTGGCACTAAAATAGGCACCGTATCTCCGCGGAAGTACGAACCAGTCATCGCTAGAATGTGAGCAGAAGAGCCATTCATCAATACATCGATAAGATTCCCTAATCGACTATTCTCATCTGCAGACACATGATGAAATTCATCTATAGCGACAAGACAATTATCGAAATCTTTCGGAGACAACTTGTCGAATACACTGCGCAATGTTGAGTGCGTACAAACCAATGTTTGCTCTTCGCTCTCCATGAAACGCTTAAATGCGTTCGTTTTACCTGATTCACTACCACTGATACATAGATTGTATTCTGGCTTAATCGTCCAATCAGAGAAGAATCCATATTCAGTCAAATTGGTATCTTTAAATGAACCACCAATAGACATTTCAGGAACAGCGACAATTACTTTTCGCAGCCCCTGATGAATCAGTTTATCTAGCCCTAAAAACATTAAAGCACGAGACTTCCCTGAAGCCGGTGGCGCTTTAATCAACAGATACTGACTATCACGTTGGGCAAATGCCCGCGCCTGCATTTCACGCATCCCCATTTCGTTATGGTTCGTGCTTTTCCCGGTCTGTTTGTAGTTTACTTCCAAAATATTGTTATTCATTCCTTCAAACCTTTTGCCAACTAAATTAAATTTATTTTTCTTGTTTAACGACCAGTTCTTCATAACGAGCCAATAGGTAGCTTAAGCGGTCAGCAGTATCTTTAAACGGCTTGTCTCGGTAGAGCTTATCAACTGCAGCATCCAATTCTTGATGCGCTATTAGCAACTCTGGAGGCATTGAGTCTGGGTTATATAGCTCAGCAAGAGTTTTCCCTGGGAAGTCCTCTCGAACAAATAAAACATTTTCAGCAAGAGTGATAGCTTTTGCTTTTTGCTTCTCATTAACTTCAGGCCAAGGGAAGGTGTTATAAACTACTGAAGCGGAGTAACGATAATCACTTTTCATTCTTCCTGCGACCAGGCGCATCCATTCGTTGTGAAGCAATGAAGATAGAATTGCAAACTCGTATAAAGTGCCATCTGGTATTATATAGTTTAAGTTTGTAGAGATAATATCCCCTGTAAACATACCAAGAGGAACATATTTCCTTCTAGCAGATGAAACGCTCGGCATCAGAATGAAGCGTTCTGGATTGTTGAGATCTCTAAATTGGTGAGGCCTATCAGCGAGCTTTTGTGTACCTTTATCCGGGCTCATTCTTCTTTTTTCTGCCACCAAAGCTACTCTTTCGGAAACCAATGGCATTGACTTAAGATCAGTCTCACAAGCATCTTTAAGCCATAAACACCAACGTTCTTTAGAGTTTAAAAATTCATCTGCACCCAGAACTTTTTTCAACCACCTTTCAGATTGAGGCTCTTTCTCTATTAATAAAGTTTTCTCTGAACGACTTAACAATAAATGCCCCCCATCATTAGGCATATTGCCAAATAACAGCGATGGCACATTGGGACTTAACGTTTTCTTTGATGCCACAATACAAGTATTGCTGCCTTCTAAAAGATAGGGACTTATGTTGTTGACAGATTTTGAGTGCCAATTGCCTTCAATATATTCAAAAAGTAAACGCTTGTTAGGGCTAGCTGATAAACCGATGATGACCACATGCACAGCGGCTTTATCTTTTGCATTATTCTCCCAAGTAAAAGTTGGATAAGCTAAATGAATATGTAAACCTCGATTTATAATATGCGGCCACAATGTTCCAACTTGTTCCCCTTGCGCAATTGAATTGGTAGAAACTAATGCGAGCTCAGCTTTGGAATTCTGAATGTAGTTACTCCCCAACCAAAACCAACAGGCAACATAATCTAAGGGACCAAGTGATTTAAATCCTTTAAACACACTTTTCATTTCTGAACGTTGACTATCATTTTTACCTTGATGTCCCTTGAAAGGAGGGTTACCAATCAAGTAAATCTCATCGTCCCCGGAGTTAGGACAGACACTATTCCAATCGATCGTTAGACTATTACCACCTACTATTTTACCTGTTGCCTTTAGTGGCAGAGGTGGCTTAGCTGATCCTATATCTTTTTCCCATTGCTTGTTAATTTGATGTTCAGCTAACCAGAGAGAAAGCCTCGCAACTTCGCAGGCAAAATCATCAATCTCGATACCATAAAACTGATCAAGATGAATATTGCTCATAAAAAAGCTTTGGTCGATTTTCATCAACGCTTTAATAACATCAATTTCTAGCAGTCTTAGCTCTTTATAAGCAATGATCAAGAAGTTTCCAGAACCACATGCGGGGTCAAAAACCTTGATTTGGCTTAGTCGAACAAGTAAACGTTTAAGACCATTTATACTGGAACATTGTTTCTCCAGTTCAGCTCGCAGTGAATCAAGAAACAGCGGCTGAATGACCTTCATGATATTACTGTAGGATGTGTAGTGTTGGCCTAAGCGTGCTCGCTGATCAACATCAATCACTGCCTGAAACATGCTGCCGAATATATCAGGATTGATAGCACTCCAGTCTTCATCTCCGCATTCAATTAAGGTTTTTCTACCTTTTTTTCCTAGTTCGGGTATTGGAAAATCAATTTCAAACAAACCACCATTTACGTAAGGAAAATCAGTAAGGTGCTTAGGAAAGTGCTGACGGAGATCGCTACCATCAGGACTATTCATCACCGAAAATATCTGATGAATAAATTGAACTAAATCGCTACCATCTTGTTCTGTATAGCTTTTAATTGCAGAAGTAAATTGACCTTTTTGCTTGAAAATACCGGTATCTTCAGCAAATAAGCAAAACAATAACCGTGTAAGAAACACGTTTAGCGCATGAATATCTTCTGGTTTACTTAAGTGATTGTTCACACGGATTAAGTCGAACAGCTTACCCATTTTGACTGCAGCCTTTACATCTGCAGGCTTTTCGCTGTTCAAAATAGCCTTTTCTAAGCCAACCAGTGGCAGGAAGAAACTGTAGTTGCGATGCAGCACTTCAAAGTCAATATCCAGTCGCTCGCTAGTTGCTGTATCCCACGCAAGAAAACGTTCAAAATCGGTAGTCAGAATAAAGCGAATTTTGTTCTTAGCTATCGATGGATCGGCAATTCGTTCATCCAATGCAGCATCAATATCCTGACCTTCTTCTACTGGAAGATAATAAAGTTTATTCTTCAGCCCAACATGGCCTGGAATCTTAGCTACATTGCGAGCGCCTTCCTGACGAACCTGAGTAATCGTTGCCTTGGGGAAGTTAAAGGCTGTTAGGAATCCATATATAAATTCATTGGTATCTACTGATTCAACAAGAGATTCAAGTTGTTCAAAAATCTTTGCCTGATTGACGGCCATGGTCTTTCCTTCATGAAAGCTGCTAATCTGCAATTCAGTAGCAATCTTGTCTAACGGCAATCAATTCTTATCAAAGGAATTGATTTCCTTTTAAAAATGCTACCAATTATACATCAAGTCAGTTATGCAATCCCATGAGTCGTATCAGATAAACCGCTCATTGATACGTTCGCTCCCCTTATGACTAGCCGATGACTTAAGTCGCTGAAGATATTGTTCAAAAACCTTTACACGAGAGGTTAATCAACCTTTCTTATGTGTGTGGTGTTATATTGGTGACAATTATGGAGACGACTGTTCGTTACTACCAAAGAATAGGCAGCCAAAACCCTGCCATAATATCGTGTAGCAACTGGCACAACAATCATTGTTTAGAAGGTTATAAATGGAAGACTTAGCTAAGGAAGAATTGTTTTCTCAGATAGAAGAACACTTAAAGTGCAGTGAACAAAGTTGGCTGTTGGGTGCAGGAATTAGCTTCGATGCTAAATTACCTTTGATGTATCCCTTAACCAACAAAGTTAAAAAAGACTTGGAAAACAAGCATGAAGAGTTGTTCAACGATATTGTTGTTCCTTTGTTCAATGAATTACCGCTGGAATGCCATATAGAACACGTACTCAGTCACCTAGGCGATTATGCTGCTTTAGCGGAAAGAAACAAGGAAAAGAAGACAACGATTAATGGCAAAGAAATAGAGTTATCTCGTCTTGAAGACATCCATTACGCCATTTTGGAATCTATTTCTAACGTTATTAGATGTGGTTATGTCGAAGATAAAGACGGTAACACAGTTGAAGAAGGTACATTATCTGAACCAATTGTTGATATCGAGGCTCACCTAAATTTCATTAATATGCTTTTCAACCATGCATCCGCTGGAGTTTATGAAAGAAGAAAAACGGTCAATATTTTTACTACCAATTACGACACTTTATTGGAAGACGCTTTAGCTCTGAATAAAGTTCCGTACTGGGACGGATTTGCAGGAGGCGCTGTAGCACATAGAACTCAACGATACGGCGAGCCTATTCCTTTGAACGGTCAACGCGCCAACGTAATTAAAATGCATGGTTCTATAGACTGGTTTCTATGTGAAAAAGGTTATGTATGGCGAGTTAGAGATAATGACTGCTACCCAGAAGTAAACCGTAGAGTTTTAATCTATCCCCAAGCGACAAAATATGTTGCAACTCAGCAAGACCCTTTTTCGGCACAATTTGATCTGTTTAGGAAGACTCTAAATTCCAATAGCAGTAATGTTCTCGCTGTATGCGGCTATAGCTTTGGTGATGAACACATTAATAACGAAATCGAATTTGCCTTTTCTAAAGAAGAAAATAAAACAGTACTCATCGCATTCTTGGAATGTAGAGATCAAACCCTCCCTAATTGCATTGAGAAATGGCGCAATTCAAGTTTTGGTCGAAGAGTTATCATCGCATCCTTACATGGTTTGTATGTGGGCAATGAAGGACCATTTACAAGAAAGGATGGTGATGACTATTGGTGGACTTTCAAAGGTGTCACATCAATATTAGAAAATGGATGCGAGGTATAACATGTTCACACCAGTTGACGAGTTGAGAATAGGACAAGTTGTTGAAGTATCAGGCACCAATATTAAAGTTGAGATATCTGATAAAATTTCCGAGTTGAATCGAACTTTTGATGGACGAGTTTATTCGATAGGACAAATAGGAAGCATGGTTAAGATTCACTATGGCCGAAAAGTGATTTTTGGCTTAGTAACCATGCTTAGAATGCGTTCAGAGGAATTAATTGAAGCTGGTAAACCAGTTAATGCAGATGCCGATCAGAGAGTAATGGAAGTTCAATTATTAGCTGAAGGTAGCTGGAATGCTGTTAAGGAAAAACTAAGCTTTCGCCGTGGTATTAAAACCTATCCTCTACCGCAACAAGGCGTATTTCTTCTAACAAGTGAAGAAATAGCCTGTGTGTATCGCTCAGCTGAAGGAACAAGAGATGAAGAGGTCGATCCATTAGTTCCTTTCGCAACATACAGTGCATCGGAGTCAACTGCTTGCAGAGCTAATATTAATAAGATGTTTGGTATGCATTGTGCCGTTCTGGGATCAACAGGCTCTGGTAAATCAGGTACGGTAGCAGCCATTATTCACAGTGTTCTTTCCCATAAGCACAACCAAGTAGAGCTATCACCACAAATAGTAATCATCGACCCACATGGAGAATATGGTACAGCATTTAAAGAAAGAGCTATTCAATATCGTGCATACAATATTGCGGCTGGGCAAGATGAACAAGAGGAAATAAAACTCCCTTACTGGTTAATGTCTAGTGATGAATTTACTAATTTGGTAATTGGAAAAACAGAACATAGTGCTACTAGCCAAAATAACGTGGTTCAAAAGGCTCTCGCACATGCCCGGATGGTGGCATGTGGTATTGTGAAGCCTTGCCCTAATGAGTTTGGTACTGATGCGCTGGTTCATCTAATTAATATGGATGACCCGGATTTATGTGACGATAAAGATACGTCTGATATCTTAGAGTTTGACCGTGACAAACCGAGACCTTTTTCTTTGGACGAATTTGAAAACCATGTCCGATACATACAAGGAGGCAGAATAAACAAAGGTAAGCATGAGAGTTTAACTAATTCAGATTTAGCCAAATCTCCAGTTCCCTCTGTACTTGAGAAATTGAAAGTTCTTCGTAGAGATACTCGTTTGGCATTTATGATGAAAAACTGGGCAAACAATGGTGATATAAAATTGCATCAAGTTCTAAATCAATTTGTTGGGGCACCTCAACAAGCAGGTAAAGATATCAGAATTATTGATATTTCTGGCCTGCCTAACGAAGTCGCAGGACCTCTAGCAGCATTAATAGCTAGATTACTTTTTCAATACAAAGTGTTCCAAACTCAAGATGAAAAAGAAAAAGATCCCATTCTATTGGTATGCGAGGAAGCCCACCGATACGTTCCAGATCATGGGGAGGCTCAATACGCAGCTGCGCAGGGAGCGATACGACGGATTGCGCGAGAAGGTCGAAAATATGGCATAGGATTGATGTTGGTAAGTCAACGACCTGCCGATGTTGACAGCACTGTAATATCTCAATGTGGTACATGGGTAGTATTAAGGCTTACAAACTCTGCTGACCAGCAGCATGTCGCTCGCTTCTTACCTGATGGTCTATCCGGGATGGTTGGAGCCTTACCTATCTTGTCTCAGCAGGAAGCCATTTTTGTTGGGGAAGGGGCCGCTTTACCCTGTAGAGTTAAAGTTAAAGATTTGAAAGAAGATCAGTTACCTAAATCTAGTACCATTCCGTTTGCTTCTGGTTGGTCAAAAGGTCGATTAGATCTAGAAGAACTTGAAGATATATCTCGAAGAATGTGTTCTTAAGTTAAGTAGGATGCAATCTGTTAATTTATAAGCCATGATTCAATAAAACTAACAGATTGCTCCAAAATCAGGTTTGCGCTGCAGAACGCCCCCCCATAAAATAAGACCTAGAAAATGAAAGTTTACCTTGATGATGAACGACCAACTCCGGAAGGATGGCATAGGGTTTACTGGCCTGAAGAGGCCATTGCCATTTTGAAGCAAGGACATGTTACTGAAATAAGCCTCGATCATGATCTTGGCAACGATGAACACGGCACTGGCTATGATGTTGTTTTATGGATTGAAGAGGCGGTTGCAACTCAAGGTTTTCAACCACCGGTTATACGAGTTCACAGCGCTAATTCATCTGCAAGGCAGAAAATGGAGTTTGGGATTGCCAATATCAAACGTTTGAATATGTTGGGTTAACACCACATGACATGTATTACAGCGCTACCTGATATAGGTATAGAGGTTTCAAGAACAGAATCGCAATCTTGATCTGCAACGACGAAAATTGAAAGCATATCTATGAATCACACAGTTAAGATTCAAAATAATCGGTACGGAGATACGTTCAGCTCACTGTTTTTAAGGTAATAATCGTCCCAGCCACGAGTATCAAATGGAACTTGTTTACCTTGTATATCTATATGCAAATAACCTAGCTTTGCACCAACAACAGCTTTCGAACGAGCAATTGGCATCACAATCGCGTCTATCATCTTTTGAGCATCAGATTTTGAAGCGGGTTTATATACCAAAGCTACTTTATTACCTATCTTCATACACTTACGGCTAAAGGTTATATGTTTATCACCAACTTTACCATAAGCCTGACTTCTAAGTTTGCCTAATTCACATGTTGGTTTCTCTAAATTGACAACCCCAAATCGAACACCATAGTCAGTGTATTGATTTTCTCGGTTCGCATATAAAATAGCGATCAAATCGTCATTAGCACTGAATGCCGGATAAAATGAATGTGACTCTTTCATCCAAAAACTATCCAGTTGTGTCGGCCGGTTGAACTCTAAGTTGTATCCATACTTCGCACTTGCTACGAATCCATCACCGTTGAATTTTAACTGGCGACCAGTTGGCTTTTGATTCAATGAACCACGTTCAGGATCAACGAATCTTGCATTTCGCGTTTGAAGTGAACCATCGCGGTTGAAATACTCTCTGAGCCGGTACAACCCGTTTTCCAGTGTATGAGAACTTATCGAACCATCATCAAAGTGAGTAAACTTTTCTTCTTTATCATTCACGTAAAATGTCGGCTTTGGCGACGTGTTGTCATTGGCTTGAACACAAGGTTCCCCCAAACACATTGCTACTTTTTTCTCGCTCGTTGTTGAGCATCCACTGAGAGCCAATATAGACAGCCCAATTACAAACAACCCCTGCTTTTTCATAAATTACATTCACCTTTTTATTTTAAACCTAATAAACAACCTATCTTTGTATCTATCTGTTTTTTCTTAGATTTTACCTTGCGATAAAATAAGACTCTGCCGTTAATCACCCTCTTAATCACTAAGATTAAAGACTCTGTACAACGAGTAGCGATCTCTTTGTTTTGCAGTAATTTTAGGGTTGAAGTAAAACACCGTATCGTCGCTTAATCGCTTGATATACGGGTTAATCGATATGCGCTGCTGATTATACCAGCCTGTAAAATAGGAAAGATTTTCCTTTCTCCAGAGGTCTTTGTGCCCATTCATTTTTACAGCTGGTACATAAAGGAATTGCTCAACCCCAGCAACGTTAGCAAATTTTATCTGCTCTATTGGAAAACCAATCGGCAAGTAAGTCTTAGCAGCCATATAATCGCCACCTTGCGGCACTAGCGGGATATAACCATTATTGTCGCGGATAAGCATAGGAATTCTGGCTGTGAGTGAGTAGCAAGGCGAATAGACAGCAGTACAACTCTCATCTGAAGTACTGGTCACTTTAATTCTGTCCAAGAAATAAAAACCTTCTGAGCCCACTTTTTGATATTCTTCCTTCGCTTCACTTCCCATTGCCATTTTTATGGTATCTACAGCAATTCGGTTAACGTATTGTGCCTGAGTATCCAAGTCTTTATTGTTATCCACTTGAATAATTGTGTAGAGATATTGTTCGCCTAAAAGGGAATCATAGCCAGATCGCGAACCTTGTTGAGCTAGTAATCCCATCACCGCATCAAATGAGGTGATACTTCCTAATCCAGCGGCGACAACTGTAGCCACAGAAGAAGTATTAGCCAGTTCTTTGTGTGAATTTGTATCGTAATAAAACTTGTCTAAGTTGTTGGCATTACGTCCAGGTTCTATCCATCTTAGTGGATAGTAGAACCGTGTAGCTTCGGAAAATTCTTCCACATTGAGCGCATAGTCATCCGCATATTTACCCTGAGATTCAATGGACTCATTGGGAGTGCTTGCGCATCCAGATATCGCTAAAGTGAGAGCTGAAATCATGACGTTTTTTTTCATAGCACTATTTTTTGATGAGTTACCTAACATTAAATTTCCTATATTTATCAATAAGTAAACTTTTTGGCGAATGGCGTTTTGAGAAGCTTGATACCGAATGAATGAAGTCAGACCAACCCCACAACTTTCATTTTTAAATGAACTGAATTGCAACTATCATGACTATAAAAATTGCAGACAGTTTTATCGCAAAGACTATAGGTACCCTCTTATAGGTTTGATAAATTACCTCATAAAGTTCGTCCTGCTCTCTCTGCATGCTCTTTTCTTGAGACAATAAGACGCCATCACGTACCTTTTGAGCAATTCCTGGTTTCCACTGTTCGTACAGCTTTAGTCTTTCTGGAGAAGGAAATTCATCAACGTAATTTCTGCCCCTGATAGAAGCGAGAATCTGCTCTACGGTTCCGCTCTTTCTTAAAAACACCCTCATTTGTCCCGTAAAATGTTATCAGTCAAATTTGGCATATTGGTCGCTTTTAACCTTAGAATCTGGGCGAGTAATTCACTCGTTACTCCTTTTCCAAATTCTGAACGTAAGTGACGTTCCGGATAGGGTTGTAATAGTTCTTCAGATCCAATTTCGCCGCAGGCGTACCATTGCGCATTCAATCCATGTGCGTGGGCTATCATCCGACGCACAGGGTCGTTGTCGTCCATTTGCATCCTGAAGGGTAATTCTGTATCAGGCGCTAATTCATCAGCGGAAAACACACCATGTTCAATAAGGTATGAACGATCATAAAAAATCCCTAACGGGTAAAGTAGTAGCCCCGATTCTGACGCTGCATTTTTTAGCTTTGCGATAGCTTGAAAATCCGGTTCCACCATTTCTAACAGTGTCTTTGTGCGAGTATGGAACCATTCTTTATACTTAGTGTGCACACTTGCATTACGTTGAAAATACTCATTCGAATAAAGCAAACTAAGCGTATCAAAATATAAAACCTTCACTGAAACCACCTAGTTCGTATTAGGCATAGTTAAAATGGTGCTTCATGAAAAAGTCCAGATGACATCCTCTTTCTAACGCTCTTTCCTCAATTTGCTTCCATAAGAGTGGTAAATAGGCTTTCAGATCTTCCGCTTCCGATTGATGATATTCATCCTCACAGTCCCCTGCAGCAGCTTTTAGCCACTCTGAAGGTGTTAAAATAGTGAGCCCAAGATGAAAATATTCTGGAATGGCTGCCCGTATTGATTCTTCGCTACCGCTAGCAACATACATTGTGAGGCCTTCACCTGTTGCGTAATAATGGCTAACACCGATGTAGAACATATCAATACCTCGCTAACATATTGTCTAATATTAAAAATATTTATTACTGAAATGCAGCAATTACACGCTCTCTGAAATTTCCTAAGTTCAATTGACCAGAAGAAGCTGAGTATGCAGTTATGATTGACGGTTTTTCCAAACGTTCTTTATCCCAACTAAGCTGTGTCTTCCCAATATCAGTTTTTTTCTTTTGTTGATCAGAGAAATAGGCTCGATCTAACGAAACAGAAGCTTGAGGTCTATCTTGCCAATTATCTGGTTTGATAAATAAGCATGAGTCCGGAATATCTTGCTCGATCTGCTCAGCAAAACTCACTAGGCTTTCTTCAGCAAAAGTGTACAACCAAGCTTGCTGATTCGAGGATTCATGCGTTCGCAAAATTCGTCCTAAAACTTGCCTGAAATAAAGTTCTGTCTTCACAAAACTTAAATGGCAACAGACTTGTAGACGTGGGATATCGGTTCCCTCACTAATCATTCCGACGCTGATAATCCACTGAGTCGTTCCGTTTCGATACCCATTGATTTTTTCTAGTGGATTTTCATGATAGTAAGTGACTATCTCTGTACTTTGCTCATATGTCTCAGTCAAAACTTTCTGAATTTCGATTGCATGTCCTACTGATGAAGCAACAACCAAACCACCGGCATTAGGGTTATCCATACGTATATCTGCTAGCTTTTTGCAACCAAGGCCAAGTACATAAGTCATTGCATCAATATTTTGCAAAATGCTTTGATACGGAGTTGCTGATTGCTTTAAAAGGTCAGGAATTGACGAAAATGACTTTGATTGTCCACTTTCTGAAATAGATAAGCGATCATTATCAATTAGTACAATTTTAGGTGAGCGACAGACCTTATCGATAATCGCTTGCTTTAAACCGTATTGATAATCACAGTGGATACGACCTTCTGCGTCAGAATACTGTGCTAACGTAATTGGCAATAAATCTGAGCGCCAAGGAGTGCCAGATAGGGATAATGTAAACGCAGCAATCCCTTGAATTTGTCTCAAAATTTGCTCACCCCATACATTGGCATTTTCAATTTCATCACCTGAACAATGGTGAATCTCATCAAATACAACCAATACGCGGTGCTTTTTAATTGTTTCCCAAAAGCTATCTCTAAGGTATTTCATACTCTGATATGTAAACGATGCACCTATTGAACCAAGTCCACCGGAAAAAGAGCATCCCAATCGCCATGAAAAGGTATTTTTGATACCATCAGCAATCGTTAATGATGGCGAAAAACAGAGGACCAGGTCAATTTTGTCTAAGTCATACAGCCTTTTGGCAATTTCGGCAGCGGCCACCGTTTTTCCAGCCCCTGGAGTCGCCTGAACCTGAAAATGTGAATGTCCAGCTAGATACTTTTCTAAAGCCGATCCAACACACTCCTCTTGCCATAGTCTTAACATTTTACTTCCCCACAATTACTAAGCTTTAGGGCGTGATTAAGAACATTTATTTTGGCTAGATATCTAACAGAGCGTTCTCTAGTTTCTTCGGATAGTTTTAACAATGATGATTTCTGTAAAGGTAACCTTTCAGACAATAGTTGAAATTCTTCGATCTCAGCTAAAGCTATCGCAAGTTCAGCTTCATACTTTCGTCGTTCCAAAGTCAGCTCATCAAGGGTAAGTGCTTCGTCCGAATTTTTTACGACTGTTTTTAGCTTTTGTTGCTTACGCTTTTTCGGTTTGAATACAGTTTCTTTAAACTGCTCTGATTTGTGGTATGTCCTTGTCCGCCCTTGGCCATTAGTCCAAAGTAGCCCTTTCTTTTCTAAAGGCAATAACTGACGATAAAGAAATTTACGCGCTTCCGTTATATCCTCAAATTCTCCCGTAATCGTTAGTAGTTCGTCCCTTAAGGCAGGAACCGTTAATCCATCAAGTCCTTTCTCGATGAATAAGGTAAAAATATATTCATTAATCGCTGTTTTCTTCGTCATAAGAGCTCAACTACGAACCAAAATGCGGATTATAGTCCGTGGCTATAAAATCCGCAATGAAGGATATTCTTTCATTTTGAGTACCATTAAAAATGAAAGACTTAGCGAAACGGTTTGGGGATAACTTACGTAAAGAGCGTAAGCTTAAAGGTATATCTCAGGATAAATTGGCTATTTCAGCAGACATCGACCGAAGCTATGTCGGTCGAATCGAAAGAGGAGAGGTCAATATCACACTGGAAAAAGCATACCAGTTGGCAAGTATTCTTGGTTGTGATGTGCGTGATTTGCTGCCATAAGGTAAACCCTAACTATAAGATTTATAAACACCTAAGGAAGTAAAATATTATTGGAGAAATCGAGAGATAATGGTTTGCAAAACTAATCTAGTTTTTCACGCTTTTTAAAGTCTAAAATGTTACTGTTCATTCCCATATCTTGAACATCAATCATCAACTCAACATGTTTTTTTTCATCAGGAATCTGCCCCCACATGGCAACATTCATTTGATGCATTCTTACTGCTTGCTCTTTTATACGCTCTTTATAGCTCTCTAACTTTGAGTTTTTCGACGTTAATTCTGCCTTGAGCATTTTTATTTCAGCCTTAGCTTTATCTAGATCATTTTTAGCTTTAATGTATAAAGGATGCCTACGGATGGCTTCATCAGACACATCTTTTACAGGACCATATTTACGAGCAGCTTCAGCGCTCAGAATATCTTCCTTTAGTTTTGGATAACGTTCAGGTTTAACTACACCATTCGATAATCCAGCTTCCTTCTCGACACTTGAAACAGTAATTTTCAACTTATTGGCTTTAAGCTTCTGTTTTAACTCCCTTTGGGTTGGCCTTTTGGCAACAAGGCGTGCTAATGCGTCTCTTAACAGCCTCTCGGTCGGGCTTAATTCAGTTTCATCTGTCATATCTTACGCCACCGTTTTTGTTGGTATAACCAAACTCAACACATCTTCTTCAAATTCGTACTTATCATGCTCGAACGCTAAATCATCCATTATTTCTTCAGCAGCTTTTACTTGCATATAGTATTTGGTTGCAGCGCTTGAATTTAACTCATTGTTTTCTTTTAAAAAATCAATATTTCTCATCGCATCCATACGGGACACTTCAGCGTAAACAGCATTTTCAATAAAGTCATATTCACAGTCAACACACTCAGTTAAATCAATATTGATACGCATTGAGCATTGAGTGTTAGTACAATACATACCAGGAGCCACAGCATGTAAATGAGCCTTACCGTTGGTCAACAGATCTATCCAGTATTCCTTTGACAGCTTACGTTTATTTACTCCATCTTCAAAATAGCTTTCACCTTCACGACTTATTGCTTGACCTTTACCCCCTGCAATACGTTCACGGTTTGCCATTTTTTGATATATACGAGCGAAGATCTCAGCCTGTTGCGTGATCCGCTCTTTTTGAATTTCGCTGTAAATTTTTTCAAATGAAAAGGCGTTGCGAGCATACCAGCGTGTCATCGCCATCGACCAATGCGACAACTGTTGCTTCAAAGCAGGGAAAGAACACAACTCATAGCCAATTAGGTAATATGCAAGTGAACGTCGCAACTGATGACACGTAAAGTGAAATTTGTCACCCAGTTTAAAAGATGTCTGGGTTGGATCTGATGTTTGTAAATAGCCCATATCATCTAATGTCAGAATAGAATCAACGTTGTTTTTATTAAAATTATTTACGACACCTTTACCCAACGCAGACTTTCCTACAGACTTGAAATAGGTAACCTTTTGCAAGTTTGCGAACATTCGATGACTGTCATTCTCTGTAAACCTGTTTCGATAAGGTGTATGAATGGCATTTAACACATGAAAGGCTTTCCAACCAGTTTCAGTGGTAACAAAAACATCATTTTTGGTTTGACTGTTGAGTGTAATTTTTGATTGGCGTGTTGTTAGAAAGTAAATTTGTTCCTTGCCTGTATCTGACTCATCGCCATCTTTATCAAACTTCTTTTCCTGCGCTCCATATACAGGACTAATTCGATACAACTCATCTATCCTCATCCCTGATAACGCCAGACATAACCACGAGGCCTTTGCACTAAGGCTAACTAAATACCGTCTAAATTCACCCCAGTCATAGAAAGTGTCACCGATGTACACATTAAAACGGTGAAATTGTGAATCTTTTAAGAGAATACGAGTTTTAAGAGAGGTGAATATTTCCATCCATCGCGGATTTTTGCCTTTATCGACTAAAGCAACTCCCTCGCTTTCTAATGCTTGAGTGAATCGCGACCAGTTTTTCTCATAACCCTTTATAGGTTTATATATCTCTCCATTTCTTATATCTAAAAGCCTCCTTTTTTCTTCATATTTATAAAAAGAAAGCATCTGCTCAACCGCTTGTTCGATTTCATCTCTTAACCCATAGGCTTTTGCAATCCCTTCGCTGTACTCCGTTAATGCCGCAAAATATATCCGCGGAGGGATAACCAATGTTCCTTCAGTGTCATCAGGTCTTGCGTTAAACATTTTATGCGTTAGGCGATTAAAATTAACCGTAAATGGCAGTAAACCTTTTAAAGCGGGAAGATAGTTTAACCCAGTAAACACTTTGGAGTTAGACATGTCAAAAAATCCATCTTCGACCAAAATTTCTAGATGCTCTTGGTTTAACTCTTCAAAAGAAGTAATACCACGCTTAAACAGTTTAACAATATAATTTCGCAAAAGACCTATCTTGCTTGAGAGAGAACCTAACTCAATATGTTGACCTGAAAACCACATATTCGCTACTGCGATACACTTCACTTGATTAACTAAATGACGTTCGTTTTGACGAAGTACAATGACATTCTCGCCTTGTTCTAACTCTATATTAAAATAAATATTTGACTTATTTTTTCCTTTATAAGCAGACTGTGCAAACATCCAAGCATCTTCCCCAAACAAGATTGTCTTTCTCTCATCTTGATAGACAACCATTTTGTCCAACTCTTCCCAATTACCTCGCAGTAGCGCTGGGAAAAGCACTTGCTGCAAATAATCTTTTTGACCACCAATGGAGCGCATGGCATCTAAAGTTAATTCTAAATCTTGCGAATTTTCAAAAGACAACATAAGTATGATCCTTATAGGTATTGGGTAACAGAAGATAATGAGTTAAAAAGTAAATAACGCCCTTTTTCTTCTAGCAAATATTCAGCTTGTTCAATTGTTTCTAATGGTACGTCATCAAGATGGGCTTGAAAGCGTTCTATCTTCGATTGGATGATGGACGCTCGTTCTGGATATTGATCAATACCTTCACTTAGCGCATCGAGAAAACTCAGCAATTTATAAATAGCGTAGGGATCATCAACAAGCTTGGCGCTTTTGCAAAAGGGGCAAAGATCGTATTGATAACAGGTGATATCCTGCCCTTCTTCAATAATCCCCTTTTCTTCTGCAAATTTACGCGCCGCATAATGCCAATCTTTTTCTGAACTCAGATCAATTTGACCGTCACAATCAACACCGTTAGGGTTAGTGGGTCGGTTGCGTTTTTTCCAAATTTCGTATTCTAAGACAGGAATTTTTAGCTCTTTCTCAACTGTTTCTATAGCTTCATTGCGTGTCTTTCCCGCAGCGATGTGACTTAGCACCATCATTCCTTGCGATGTTTGCTTACTATTTGAAACAGGATGCCCATTTCGGTATCGCCTATCAGCCGTTTCAATGCTGTGCTGCAAAATCTTTTGAGCAGTCAACCCACGCTCTTCTGGTTTGTATTCCAAGTCAGAGTGAGTAACTCGAATTCGACTTGAATTTATATTTAAAAAGTAGTCTCCATGATCTATACCGCACAAATTCAACAAATATGAGCTTATAGGCACCTTTCCTTCGGACCACTGGTAAGTATGATTTTGCTTCCCCAAAGGCAGTAGAAAAGGAGGTTTGGTTCCACCACTACGCCGATTACTCAGACCAACTCGCGTTATACCAGGTATCGGGTTTCTCGTTGCTGCATAGCGCTCAACTAATTGAAGGAAACGGCGGTATTTAGAATCAACTGTAAAATCGCCTTTTGAGCCATCAAGATATTTAAAAGAAATCGTGATATTTCCATCTGTATCTTTATCTGAATAGCTGAGTGGCATCAGTACGTTTCGAAGTGAAACATCCGTCATACATGAGATGGCAGCGTAAGCTATGGGAATTGCTCTTTGTGTTACAACTTTTTTACCTAGTTCGATGACCTGCCTGTCCATTACCCATGAGTTATCTTCTCTCTGAACCCAGTTAAAAGTGGTCATCTTTTGATTTTCAACAATATCGGTATAGGTTTTAACTAAGTGAGCGACTAGCTCACCTCTGTCACTAGAAAGTAAATTTAAATTCCTTGATAACGCCGATAGAGCCTGCCCCATCTCCACCTTAGCTTTTTCTCCTTGGCTATTGAGAAGATATATTAAGGTATCAAACGGGTCATCACTGTACGTTTTTGAGAGTAATTCAAAGGTCTGGAGAAATGTGATGCCGTCGGCTTTCCCGACACTGTCTCGTTTATTAATATTAGCAACAATAAACCCAGCACTTTTTTCACTAGCTTCGGGATGCAAGTTTTCTTCTGAACCTGAAAACAACGCCTTTACGTCTTTTGCTGCACGACCTTTATATGCGCGAACTTGAGCTGTTTTCGATGTGCGATTTTCTGCCTTCGATACTACTACTTTAATAGGATGACGAACCTCTTTGATCGGAGTGTCATTAAATGCGGTGTAGTAGGCAAATAAGGTGTAAGCTGCGGCCATACATTGATTAAAAGGACTCCCAGCTCCATCTTTTACATCACCGCCCCCCAACTCAATTGTAATGTCACGACCATTTACCCTATCTACGACAATACCTTCTAAGCATCGAGGGGGAAGTACTTCAGGGTTCTCCTCTTTTAGAGCAATAAGTTGAGTTGCCAAAGAAAAAAAGAAAAGTTGAGTGCGTCGAACTAATCCATACCACTCACTTGATATATAAGGTTGTGTTGATGGTTCATCCTTCATAGTAGAAAAAGGTTTAAGCGTGGCTTGCCACTCAGATATATCAACACCAAGCACCGAAAGAAGATTATCGAGGAACATCTTTCTCCTACAAGCAGTGGATTCCAATATGCCAGCTTCTTCACCATCATAGTATTGAAAGCTATATTTTTTCTGCTCACACCCCTCATGAACTAAACGCCACAATTCACCAGCGTTCCCAACATAAGAAAGGTATCCAGCCTGACAAAAAGGGGAGTTCTTTTTAAAGTCACAAAAAACAAGGTACTGCTTTAAAATGGATAACCTAGCAAATATAGAACCTTCACTACTGTTATTTTTTTTCTCTTGATCAACCCAGAACCTTAGCTTTTGCATTATTTTCAAGCGAGATGGTTTTACTAATGGCCTTTGGGGATCGCACTGCTCATGACACCAATCAAGAAGACTGAATTGATAACCATACGCATTCTCTTTTCGATACAGTTTAAAACTCAAATCTAATGAAGTAACGTTATCTTTCGCTTTTGGTTGAGTAATGAGTTTATTTTTATTTCTAGATGCTGCTAATCGACTTTTTGCCATATGCTCACCTCAACACTTCTTGTGCAAATTGATTTTTTCGCTGAGAGAACTCAAACCATGTTTTATCATCATTTAGATAGTTAATGTATTTTTGAGTAGTACCTGTATTCTCATGCCCCATCAAGTATGCTAGTTCGGAGATGAGTGCCTCAAAGGGCTTACCTGTTTCAATATGTCTCTTGTACAGCCAATCGGTCGCAAAAGTAGCTCTTAAATCATGCGTAACAAAATAAATATCAAGCCCGCTAAGAATCATATCATTGCGTACAGCTTCCACATGCTTTTGAATTGTGTTTGGTGCGTAAATACTGCCATTAGATTGAACGAATAAGTGATTATGACGCAATAACCCACTGTCAATAGCTTCCTTCCTTGCCTTACTTAGCTTGTACTCATACAAAAGATCCATAACGTAGTCTGGAATTTCGATCGTTCTCTCTTTTCTGTATTTGGTAAGACAACCATTGATGCGCTCACCAATTGGCACTTTCATAACTTTAGATTTTGGCCTCTCTACGACAGAAGCAGGAAAAGTTATCAGTTCCTCAAGTCTTACCCCAACCTCAGTTGCCGTGTACAACATTAAGTCCTTAGTATCAGATGAATTTTGCACATCGATATATCGGTAAAAGGCTTGTTTTTCATCTTCACGCAAGGGACGTAGCTCTCGGATATCAGCATCTTGAGGCTTTTGTCTGTTCTTAAATGGCTTGGTGAGACCCGTCGTATACACGGTAATATCGCCGCGATAACTATTGAGATGTGAGAGCATGTCATGTTGCGCTCTCTTATTTTTGTTCTGTATACGAACTTTCTTGGCTGAAAACTCAAATGGGCGAAAAGTTTTGCTAAGTGGGACTATCCGTTGGCGATGAAGATAGGTGTAGTAAGCAACTACTTTTAGTACATAGCTAGAAGCCGTATTTGGAGAACCACCGATTTTTCCATTTTCATCTTCGGTATAAAGATTCTCTAATAAGTAATCACGATATCTAACGACCGGGCTTTCTTCTACTTTCTCTGTGCAGTCAAATATTGTTAATGGTAGCTTCTCTTCAATCAAGACACCTGTTCTTTTGTCAGTATGTTCTGGGATTTCCATACTCATCCAACGATAGAAGCTTAATAAGGCATTTGCATGAGATTCAATTGTATCAACGGATGATATATCTGGATTTGACAATAGAGAGTGCAGGTATAAATTGACTGGCACTACATTAATGCCATCTGGGTCAACTAAAATCGGAAGTTTATAAATAAATGGTTTTGAATTGTCATTTACTTCGTGGACTATTTCTCCACTATCAGGGGCCGCCCTACTGGTAAAAGAAGGATATTTATCCGTATTGATCCACATAAGACAGTAATCAACACCATAGTCCTCTGGAAATGCCTTACTCTGCTCAATCAAATTAGCACCAAATAATCAAACAATTATAGCACTACACTAAGCTAATAAATCCATTATGTCTAATTTTTTATACTAACAGCTTATTAACTTGCGTCGTCTAATAAAGATCCCAACCGTAGTTCTGGATTTACACCAGATTCCCTTTTCAGAATTTAGCCATCTAGGCAGCTAAATATCACCAGCTATAATGATACTATTGACCAATGGTGAGCTTGTCTAGTATCACCGATGATAATCAAGTGATTTGTCATTACCTTAAACTTGGTAAATCACCAACAAAACTGGACATGTAGGTCAGATTGAATAAAATCTGCGCTCTTTCAATAAATGCACCAGTAAAAGGTAATACCATCATGGCGACGCTTGACGTAAATCCTGAACATTATTCAGCACAACTGGCTGAGAAAATCACCCGCCTTACTGAAATGTTTCAGCCCTATCACGTCCCAAAGCTAGAAGTATTTGAATCTCCAGAGCAATATTACCGGATGCGCGCAGAGTTTCGGGTTTGGCATGAAGGGGATGAAATGTATTACGTCATGTTTAATCCAACTACTCGAGAAAAGTATCGAGTTGATCAGTTCCCCGCCGCCAGCCGTTTAATTAACGACCTAATGCCACTGTTAATAGAAGCGATGCAAGGTAATAAAACATTGCGTCACAAACTGTTTCAGGTGGATTTTTTATCAACCTTGAGTGGCGAGCTATTAGTTTCTTTGATCTACCATCGTCAGCTTGATGAAGCATGGACATCTGAGGCTAAGCAACTCAAACAACGACTGAACGATGAAGGCTTTAATCTCAACGTGATCGGACGAGCTCGGAAAATGAAAATTGTCCTAGACCGAGACTATGTCGTAGAAAAACTACACGTTAACGATAAAGCATATCTTTACCAACAAGTTGAGAATAGCTTTACCCAACCCAACGGAAAAGTTGCCGAGAAGATGCTCGAATGGGCAGTAGACTGCACGCAAGAAAGCCAAGGTGATCTACTAGAGTTGTATTGTGGCAATGGTAATTTCTCGCTCGCTCTCGCGCAAAATTTCGATCGCGTATTAGCGACAGAATTAGCGAAGCCTTCAGTAGAGTCCGCACAATACAATATTGCCGCGAATCATATAGACAATGTGCAAATCATTCGTATGTCTGCGGAAGATTTTACTCAAGCGATGGAAGGCAAACGCGAATTTAATCGCTTAAAAGAGGCTGGCATTGATCTTAAAAGTTACCGCTGTAACACTATTTTTGTTGATCCGCCGCGTGCAGGAATGGATGTTGATACCTGTAAAATGGTACAAGGGTATGAGCGTATTTTGTATATTTCTTGTAATCCTGAGACCTTAAAAGAGAACCTAGATATTTTATCTACTACGCATAACATCACTCGCTTCGCTTTATTTGATCAATTCCCGTACACCCACCACATGGAAGCAGGCGTGATGCTAGAGCGTAAAGCATAAAAGAAATTAACGAGCCTAACGGCTCGTTAATTTTTGCGTCCGATAAAGCCGAGCTTTTTACCAATCCACCACAAAAGCCCTAATACCACAATCACTGAAAACAGCATTGAACCTGAATCGGGGTATTGAGCCTTCATAAACGCCGAGTGGCCAAAAGCTCCGACAAAAAAACAGGCTAAACCAACCAACGGAATATCGTCTGCTACTGGATGACGTAAATAGTCTTGGTATAACATTTGTACCGACAACACGAGAGCAATCAGTGGAAAGAGGGAGAAAGAGACCTCGCTGATCGTCAGCCATGATAAAAGTGCGTCACCGCACATGCCACTAATTAAGGCCAGCAGCAATGTTTTACTATTGGAAGTGGGTGATGTTTCGTTACTCATTACTCTATCCCATTTTTTAGTCGATTACGTTCACGCTCTTTGCGATACCAAAGAGCCCCTTTCGCCATCATACGCAACTGCATAATCAGTCGCTCTGACAATTCATCACGCGCTTGTCGTTCTAGATCTAATGCTTGCGCGCCGGAGCTAAAGACTAACGTCACTGACGCTTCAGCTTGGATGACCGCTTCTTCTCGTCCCATACCGGTATTGATCAGGTATTCGGTAAGCTCAGCAGAAAAATGTTGAATTTCACGCACTACTGCGGCGCGAAACTCAAACGAAGTTCCAGAACGTTCGCGCAACAGTAAACGAAACACATTAGGACTACTTTCAATAAATTCCATAAAGGTTTCCACTGACGTACGTATGACACTGCCCTCTTTAACAATTCTCTGCCGCGCTTGACGCATCAGTTGACGTAGCAGCAGTCCACCTTCATCAACCATGGTCAACCCTAACTCATCCATGTCTTTAAAATGTCGATAAAAAGAGGTGGGGGCAATCCCAGCTTCGCGTGCGACCTCACGTAAACTTAAATTAGAAAAGCTGCGATCCGCACTCAATTGGCTAAACGCTGCGTCAATCAATGAACGACGAGTTTTTTCTTTTTGTAGCGCGCGAATTCCGGTAGATTTCATACTGAACCTATTCTCATAGCCTTATCATCAACCGCATACTATAACGCGAAATGCACCATTGTCGATCCCAGCTTGCATAGCAGTGTCAGCATTTTCTCAACCATTCAAACAACACAAAAATACCACACTTAAATTCTCCAGCCGCTATCCTATAAAATGTCGTGATCCTAAACACCCTATCGGGGAAATGGGATTTACCTAGCAACACAATCAGTTACAATCTCGCTACAGCACTGATAAGCATCGATAACAACAAGGATATCCTATGACACAGAAGCACCAGTTTGACGTTATCGTCATCGGCAGCGGACCTGGCGGAGAAGGCGCAGCAATGGGATTAGCCAAAGCTGGCATGAATGTCGCGATCATAGAAAAGGAAAGCACCGTCGGCGGCGGTTGTACACACTGGGGAACTATTCCCTCGAAAGCTTTACGTCACGCCGTCAGTCGAATCATTGAATTCAACAGTAACCCGCTGTTTTGTAAAAACAACACCAGCATACACGCCACATTTTCATCCATTCTCGGTCATGCAAAAACCGTTATCGATAAACAAACTCGCTTACGACAAGGCTTTTATGACCGAAACCAATGTAGCTTAATTTTTGGTAGCGCCGAATTTATCGACCCTCACACTGTCGCAGTTCATAAACACGATGGCAGCATCGAGCACTATCAAGCCGATAAATTTGTGATTGCCACTGGCTCTCGACCTTACCAACCGAATGATATCGATTTTACCCATCCTCGGATCTACAACAGCGATTCGATTTTAAATTTAAAACACGATCCACAGCATATTATTATTTATGGTGCAGGGGTGATTGGTTGTGAATACGCCTCTATTTTTAGAGGGTTAGGCGTAAAGACCGACCTGATCAACACTCGTGATCGCTTATTGGCTTTTTTAGATAATGAAATTTCTGATGCGCTCTCTTACCACTTTTGGAATAGTGGCGTGGTGATTCGCAACGATGAAACCCATCAGAAAATTGAAGGCACTGATGATGGCGTGATTGTCCACTTACAATCGGGTAAAAAGATGAAAGCGGACTGCTTGTTGTACGCTAACGGCCGTACGGGTAATACCGATCAACTGAATTTATCAGCGGTTGGTCTCGCCGCCGACGCCCGTGGTCAATTAACCGTCAACCACAATTATCAAACCGATGTCGAGCACATCTATGCGGTTGGGGATGTGATTGGTTACCCAAGCCTTGCCAGTGCTGCTTACGATCAAGGCCGTTTTACCGCCCAAGCGATTACTCAGGGCCAAGCGGTGAATAAGTTGATCGAAGATATCCCAACGGGTATCTATACCATCCCAGAAATCAGTTCAGTTGGAAAAACCGAACAAGAACTTACCGCAGCGAAAATCCCTTACGAAGTAGGACGCTCCTCATTTAAGCATTTAGCACGCGCACAGATCTCTGGTAAAGATATCGGTAGTTTAAAAATTCTCTTTCATCGCGATAGCAAAGAGATTTTAGGTATTCACTGCTTTGGGGAGCGCGCGGCAGAAATCATCCACATTGGACAAGCAATCATGGAACAAAAAGGCACTGCTAATACCATCGACTATTTTGTCAACACGACCTTCAATTATCCCACCATGGCTGAAGCTTATCGTGTTGCCGCGCTCAATGGATTAAACCGCTTGTTTTAACCATGGTTTGTTTTAACCATGGCTTATTTTAACAATGGTTGATGACGGCGACTTAAACAAAAGAGTCGTCGTCAGTTTAAGCTGTCTCTTCCTAAGCTAGAGAAAATCGCCTCGCTGCCACTGGCGCTTTAATACCCAACCTAAACTCAGACCACGCAATGCCATAAACGTTAACATCGCTAGCCATAAAGCGTGGTTTTGCCAAGCAGAGAAAAGTATAAACACCAGAAAAAAACCACTGGCGGCAATAAACATGCTGTTACGCATCTCTCGCCCTTTCGTGGCACCAATAAATATCCCGTCGAGCAAAAAACACCACATCGCCACTAGCGGCATCGCGACTAACCACGGCAGATATTCCTGAGCGGTCTGCTGTACACTTGGAATAGACGTAATTAAACCAATCAGGTTCGAGCCTGAAAACGCAAAGACGGCCGTTAGCCCAAGGCAAATTAGTAAGCTCCAAAACGTACTGCCAATAATAGAAGCTTTAAGTTGCGACGGGCTTTTCGCTCCTACCGCTTTGCCCACCATCGCCTCAATCGCGTATGCAAAACCATCCATGCCGTAAGAGATCATCATCAAGAAGCTCATCAGCACCGCATTCGCAGCGACAACTTGATCACCAAAAGCCGCGCCTTGAAACGTCATAAAACTAAAGGCAGCCTGCAAACATAACGAACGCAAGAAAATATCACGATTTAAACGTACAAAACGACTCATCCCTTGAGTACTTTGCAACAATAAAGCCCAAGGTGATGGTAAACCTTTAGCACGCCAAAAGCGCCAGACACACCATAAACCAAAAGCCATACCAAGGTAATCGGCGATCACTGAAGCCAACGCGACGCCAGAGACTTTCCAACCAAAACCGAGCACAAACAGGACATCGAGCACAATATTGGTCAGATTGGTGATGATCACCATCCACATTGGCGCTTTAGCATTTTGCGTCCCCAATAACCAACCAAGCAGCACAAAGTTGATCAATACAGCCGGCGCACTCCAAGCTCGAATCATAAAGTACTGCTGAGCATAATGTTTCACTTGTTCACTGGCTTCACTTAAGGCAAAAACGCCTTCACCAATCAAACGGTGCAGTAACAAAAAGACCGCCGCAAATCCAAGAGACATCAGTACGCCCTGTACCCAGACTAAAGCCAACTGATTACGGTCATCAGCGCCATAGGCTTGTGCTGTTAATCCGGTCGTCGACATGCGTAAAAAGCCCAATAACCAGAAAGAAACGCTGATCAGCATGCCCCCAAGCGCGACGCCACCGAGATACCATGCGTGCTGTAAATGACCAATCACCGCCGCATCGACCAAGCCAAGCAATGGAATGGTAATGTTGGACAACACCATAGGAATGGAAAGCAGTAAGACTTGACGATGAATGGTGCGGTTGGTAAGAATTTGGACTAGCGACGCCACATAGAAATCCTCTTAAGATCGGCCATCCAGTGTACCGAAAATAATCAGCATTCCCAAGTGATGACGACGGACAGCGCTTAATGAACATCAATCCCAATAACGCCAAGACATTACCAACGAACTTGGACCACCACGGGGGTTAGGCGATGTTTGAATCCGTTGATTTTACTCACCAAACGTTGCCAAAGTTTCCAGCGATGGCAATGGCGGTCAAGGGGCGATAACAGCAAGGCGCTATGTGCCCAAGGCAAAGCATTGAGTATCGCTTGATCCGGTTTAGCAAAACCATGTTGATAATGACCAGAGCCCATTTTTTGTCCAAGACGTGTCATGGTTTTATCACCCGCCAGTACTAAACAAGCGCGAGCATTAACGAAATGCAGCCCCAACGCACGAATAAAAGAGGAAATCTGCTTTGCGTGGCAATCTAATAACGCATGCTCACATAAGATCAATACCGGAGCCGAATCAGGAATGATTAACCGCTCTAACCAGTCAAGATTATCGACACTACCGCAGCAATGCTGATAACGCTCACTACGATGAAACAGTTTTTGCCGCCATAACAAATGCTCACTCACATCGACTTCCACCCAGTGACAGCGCCCATTATCGACTCGGTAAAAACGCGTATCTAAACCAGCGCCAACATTAATGATCCAGCCATCAGGATGGGTCGCTAAAAAACGATGAATTTGCTGATCGCACAGTCGAGCCAGCGTAACATGCAATAGCTGTTTTTGCGGAATGTCGCCCGCGAGACAGTCTGGCGCAAGGTGACAACGCTGACAGGCACGAGCGGCTATCGGATCATAGACCAAGCCATCATCGACGAAACTTTCACGGCTACGCAACCAAAGCGGCTGCAGTAAACGAGTGGGTACTTGATAACGTGGTGATGAATGAGTGTACTTAGAGGGCATTATCATCTTCCTTATGTCACCATAAAAAGATGATAATGAATATCAATTAGATTGGCAAGCTAATGCGTGATATTTGAGCAGGGGTCACATCCAATCGGTATTACGGATAATACCAACGGCAATCCCTTCAATCGCTAAATCTTGACAAGTTAAGTCAACTTCAATCGGTGCAAAAGCGTCGTTCTCAGCATGCAGCCACACTTTCGCGCCTTTACGCTCTAAACGTTTGACCGTCACATCTTCTTCGACACGAGCGACAACAACTTGCCCATTACGCACATCCTGAGTTTTATGAACCGCGAGCAAATCACCATCCATAATACCAATGTCCTTCATGCTTTCCCCCTGAACACGGAGTAGAAAGTCGGCTTGAGGTCGAAACATACTCGGATCAACATGATAATGCGCTTCGATGTGCTCTTGCGCGAGGATCGGTTCACCAGCCGCGACTCGGCCGATCAAAGGTAAACCAAGATCTTGCTCAGCATCATTGGCTGCCCCTACTAAAATACGAATCCCACGTGAAGCACCGGGAACAATTTCAATCACTTGTTTACGAGCGAGAGCTTTTAAGTGCTCTTCTGCCGCATTGGCTGAACGAAAGCCCAGTTCGCGAGCGATTTCAGCGCGAGTGGGTGGCATTCCGGTTTCTTCGATCTTACTTTTAATTAGCTCGAAGACTTGTTGCTGGCGTGGCGTTAACGGCTTCATGACTCACCTGTCTTTTTATACAGTTAACTGTGAGTATATCCAGTAATTCACGAAAAGCAAAGTGGATTGCTGCTTTTTTGATTACTCCACCGCCCGTCACGGCTGGGCAGCGTTTCGAACAGGAATCATGAAACAAATCAAACCTCTAGTAAGCAATCAACTGACATGACGGAATAGTATTAAAAGGTTTGACCAGTTTCTGGTATTCTTGCGCTTCAAAAAAAGACACCGACTCAAATCGATCGTTCTCGGTTTGAGTTTTAGTACAGCATCTTGAGGCCTTGAACTCTTATGTCTTCCGGACACTCATTTTCTCGCTCTTTATTAAAATTACCGCTATCGGTAATGGTAAAAGGCACGGCGATCCCATCGAACCCGATTGATGATTTAGCCATTGATCTGCATAAACCGATTGTTTATGTCTTACCGTTTCGCTCGAATGTTGATCTACTGACGTTACAAACTCATGCGCTCAATGCGGGGCTCCCCGACCCACTGACCCCACTGACCATTAATGGTCAAACGCTAAAACGTTATGTTTTTATCGCTTCTCGTCCAGCGCTACTGCAAGACGACCACAATGTGCCTAACGAATCGATTACTACCTTTTCTGAACTGTTAGCCTTACATAAGCATGATTCTGAATTGGATGTTCAAATGATTCCTGCAAGTGTGCTATGGGGAAGACGTCCGGGTAAAGAGGGGCAAGAAAAACCTTACTTACAAGCTCTAAACGGGTTACAAAAAGCCATCGCCGTGGTGATCTCTGGACGTGACTGTTTGGTCCGTTTTAGCCCTGTAGTTTCATTGCGTTACATGGCCGATGCTCACGGTACCGATAGTTCAATTGCCCATAAACTCGCACGTGTGGCACGCATTCACTTCTCTCGTCAAAAATTAGCCGCTTCCGGCCCTAATTTACCTCAGCGTCATCAGTTATTTTCAAGACTAATGACCTCCCCTGCGATAGAAAAAGCGATTGCCGATGAAGCCAACCGTAAAAACATCTCATTAGAGAAAGCTCGCAAAGAAGCGCATAATATTTTGGATGAGATCGCCGCCGACTTTTCATACTCTTTAATCAAAAAAGGGGATCATGTTCTTAGCTGGCTATGGAATCGCATTTATCAAGGGCTGAACATCAACAACGCGGCCACGGTGCGTCGACTCGCTCAAGATGGTCATGAAATTGTCTATGTTCCTTGCCATCGTAGCCATATGGATTATCTTCTACTCTCTTATGTGCTCTATCACGAAGGGTTAGTTCCTCCGCACATTGCCGCAGGCATTAATTTAAACTTTTTCCCTGCCGGACAAATATTCCGCCGTGGCGGAGCATTTTTTATCCGTCGGAGTTTTAAAGGCGATCCTCTTTATTCGACGATTTTCCGCGAATACCTGGCAGAATTGTTTGCTAAAGGCTACTCGGTAGAATATTTCAGTGAGGGTGGCCGCTCACGTACCGGACGTTTACTGCAAGCCAAAACCGGTATGTTAGCAATGACCATTCAAGCGATGCTGCGTGGCTTGAACCGTCCTGTAACCCTAGTGCCCGTCTACATTGGCTATGAACACGTGATGGAAGTGGGCACTTACGCCAAAGAGCTGCGCGGTAAACGCAAAGAAAAAGAGAATGCAGGCTTAGTGTTTCGCACGCTACGTAAACTACGTAACTTTGGCCAAGGCTACGTTAATTTCGGTGAGCCAATCCCTCTTAATCACTATCTTAATGAACATGCACCAGAGTGGACTCAAGACATTGATGCCATGGGGGGCAGCAAACCCCAATGGATGATGCCTATCGTTAACCAATTAGCGACCAAAATGATGACACACATTAACGATGCTGCTGCCGCCAATGCGATGACCTTGTGTGCGACCGCATTATTAGCCTCAAGGCAACGTGCATTAGCTCGGGACAATTTGGTCAAACAAATCGATTGTTATTTAGCACTACTACGCAATGTTCCTTACTCGACGACCTTTACCGTACCTAGTGATAGCGCAGAGCAATTGGTCACCCATGCAGAGTCGTTAGATAAGTTTTTGGTTGAAACCGACAGTATTGGCGACATTATCTCATTAGATCGTAACCAGTCGATTTTGATGACTTATTATCGTAATAACATCATTCATTTACTGGCACTACCATCGCTAATTGCGCAGATGCTGATCCGTCAGCAATCATTATCGATCAGTGCTATCCAGCAAACCGTTGCTCAAGTCTATCCTTTCCTTAAGCAAGAGCTATTTTTAAGCTATGCCGAACATGAATTGGATGAAATTGTTGAGCGTTACCTATCCGAGCTTGAGCGCCAACACTTAGTGACGATTGAACAGCAAACGGTAACCATCAACCAAGCTCAGACACAAGTCTTGATGCTCCTTGGTCGAACGATTTCCGAAACTCTGCAACGTTATGCGATTGCCTTGAATCTACTGGTTGCTAACCCAGATTTAGCCAAAACGGATCTGGAAGCTAAGAGCCAAGAGATTGCTCAACGGCTGGGACGACTGCATGGGATTAATGCGCCAGAATTTTTTGATAAAGGTGTTTTTTCGGCGCTGTTTGTCACTTTAACCGAACAAGGCTACTTAGATCATGATGGTTATTGCCAATTGGAAAAAACTCAGCAGTTTGCCGATGCACTTTACCTGATGCTCTATCCTGAAGTCCGTTTAACCATTCAAGAGAGTATCTGTCAGGTCGAGTGGTAACGAGTTAACGTCATCACGGTTACAGACGCTGGTTATCACTGACCCAATAACACTAAGGCATCCCACGGGATGCCTTAGTCGTTGATCATCGAGTTACCACCACAGTGAGAGTATTAACCCCAATGTAATGACCATACCGACATAGTTATTGTTCAAAAAAGCATGAAAGCAAGGCATGCGTTGTCGATGACGAATTAAATGCTGCTGATACACAAATAAACCACTGGCAATTAAAATCGCCCAGTAATAACTGGCTCCTAGCGAATAAACCCAACCCAGTGCGATCAATAAAACGATCGTCATCAGTTGCAACATACCAATGATCGCTTTATCGCGACGACCAAATAAAATCGCGGTGGATTTCACTCCAATCAACAGATCGTCATCACGGTCAACCATCGCATATTGAGTATCATAAGCAATCGTCCACAGCAGGTTTACCCCAAAAACTAACCAGATGATTGGAGGCAAGGCATTGGCTTGAGCGGCCCATGCCATCGGAATCGACCAACTGAATGCTAAGCCCAGAAAAAGCTGAGGTACTTGAGTATAACGTTTCATGAAAGGATAGATGAAAGCCAGTAACACCCCGACTAAAGAGAGTTTTATTGTCAAAGGATTCATGGTTAGTACCAGTAAAAAAGACAGGATCACCAAGACTAAAAACAACCCAATCGCTTCTTTCTCACTCACTTTCCCAGTGGGTAACGGACGTTGAGCTGTGCGCTTCACATGCCCATCAACATGACGATCGGCAAAATCATTAATCACACAACCGGCAGAACGCATCGCAAACACCCCAACCACAAACACCACAAGTACGTGAAAATCCGGCATACCTTGCGCTGCTAAAATCAGCGCCCATAACGTTGGCCATAACAGCAACAACGAACCAATAGGTCGATCCATACGCATCAGTTGCCAATAGGCATGCACTTTTGCTTGGTTCATTTACACACTCTCCTTCGCGTAAATTGGGCAATCGGGCAAAAATAATTCAGCGACTAACATCGGTTTATGATTCATCCATAATCGTGAACGTCGCGCAAGTAACGGGCCATCCGAGGTCATCGCCCAGCCAACTTGTAATCCATCCCGTCGAACATGATCACTGTTAAAGACGGTAAGGCCAAGCGGAATATCCCCTTGTTGAGTCAAATCCTCTGGCTGATCTTGCAAAGAGCTTTGAGGAATGAGTGTACGACCGAAGACCCAGGGTCTAGTATCTCCGGCTAAAATAACCTGACGTAATAGACACGTTTCTGCCGTTAACCACGTCACTTCCGTAAAATCCAGTTGTGCAGGTTCCAGCCACTGGTTATGGTGCTGAATAATACTCAGTCGCTGACAATACTGAGCCATCAGACGCGATAACGACCCTTGCTCTAATAGCCAAGATTGGGCGTTATCCGTAGGATAAGTAAAATCTTCCGGCCATTGCCAATTAACTTGGCGTAATGAAGAAAGATAGAGCGGAGTCATTCTATTCATACTAGTATTCAATATGACGCTTAATCGTCATACAATAACGCCGACATGCAGGTAAACCGCGCAGCGTTCAGACTCTATTAAGCATTTTATTTACAATCAGATGCGCTATTGTAACAAGAGTCGGGCGATTCGAATATCGTGAACAGAAGAAAGAACAGGCACAACTATGCTTAAACGTTATCTAGTCCCAATAATGCTCGCCTTTGGCCTGCTAGCCCCCTACTCTGCGATGGCGAGTACGGAGAATAGAACTCAATTCGCCTATTTTACATTAGAGCCGGAATTGACCACCAACTTCCATACCCGAGGTAATCGTCTTGGCTATATTCAGGTCAGAATTGATATTATGGTCGCCAATAGTGCCGATCTACCATTAATCGAGCTCCATCAACCACTCATTCGTGATGCGGTCATTGAGCAGCTTGGTAAACAAACCGAGGATTCCATCCGCTCTCTTGCTGGCCGAGAAAACTTACGAAAAACCCTCGTCGAGGATTTAAACAATATCTTATTGCCTGAAACCGGACGTACACTGATCGCTGATTTACTGTTTACCAAATACATTTATCAATAAAACAGAGTCAACGAATCTCTCACGGTCATCGAACTATCGCTCAATGGAACGCTTTCGATGACCGACTTGCATCGTGTAAACCCAATAACATACCGCTAACTAATCCGACCAAGTGCGCCGTATTGGCGATCGCCATAAATGGCTGAACAAATCCCAACACCAACCAAATCAGCATAAAACCAATTAACGGTTTAGGCATCTCTAAACCAAGTTGAGGCGCTCGCCAGCCCAGCAGCCATAAATAACCCACCAAAGCATACACAACCCCAGATAAGCCACCAAAATTCGCGCCTTCCACCCAGTATTGTCCAGCACCAGAGAGAGCCGCAGCGATCAATGCTAGCTGGGTGAGTTTAAGACTACCAAGCCGCTTTTCAATATCACCGCCAAGCTGCCACCACCACAGTAGATTAAACGCAATATGCATGATGGAAAAATGCAGCAGCGCATGGCTAAACCAACGCCATAATTGCCATTGTTGACCCGCGAAAGCCGGAAAATGCAACCCCGCAAACACCTGACGAGCCAAACCAAGCTGTTGTAAAACAAAAATCCCGATGCAGACCATCATCACCAGTAATGTGATTGGCCCAGCTTTGGCTTTTACCAGTGATAGAAGACTCGGGGCTTGATAAGTAAACGGCGTTGGTTGAGTATTGGCTACCTGCCAAGAAGCCGCTTGATATTTACTGTCTTGAGGATAACGCAAGAAATGCTGTAGTTCGCTGTCGGTTTCTATTTGGTGCTGCTCATCGATGAGCCATAAAGAAACCTGACCACCTTCCTCTGGCTGCATCTGTACCTCGATATGCCGTGAGGCCATATAATCAATGAAAGCTTGTGCCATCCGAGGATGAGCTAAGGTGATCAATTTTATCATTTGGGTTAACTCGTTGTTGTCGGTAAATGAGCGTGATGCCAGGCTTCAAAGCCTCCATCAATACTATACACCTGTTCAAAACCTTGGTTAACCAAGTATTGAGCCACACCTTGACTACTAATACCGTGGTAACACATGACTAAAATGGGCCGTGTTAATTCATGCTCTTTAATAAAAGCATTGAGCGTGTCATTGGTTAAATGAAACGCATCCCGAGGATGAGCTAACGCAAAGGACTGCGGATCACGGATATCAACCAGCGTGGCCTCCGTTTGTTCAAGTAACTGTTGTGCACTGATAACATCAATATGTTGAAATGGGTCCATGAAGTGATTCTCGTTAAGCCATAATTAGTTAGCACACATTGTAACCTAACCCACATTGAACAAGTACATAACGACTGTGGGGTTATGCTCAATAATCTTCAAGCATTATATTGTGGATAATTCTGTGGATTGCGTTGATAAGGTATCTCAAGAGAAAATGATCCACTACATGTTGTGATGATCTTTATTTTTCTGTGTGTAAGAAAAACATATCCCCAAATAGAAAACAGCGTTCAAGCCTTGATTTATCGTCACTGATGATCATTCGTGATACTTTTCATCACAGAGTTATCCACAGAAAATCGACCCGACGTTGATCACTGTTTTCGATCCTAATAAAAAAGCCGAGATCGATTGATCTCGGCTTTCTACCCATCCGTTGTCTAGCGGCTAAAAATCACCGACCGCTTCTTTGAGCTTTTTCATCGCATTCTTTTCTAGCTGGCGAATCCGCTCAGCAGAAACTTGATAAAGATCCGCTAATTCTTGCAAGGTCGCCTTTTGGTCATCCAGCCAACGAGAGCGCACAATATGCTGACTACGTTCATCCAAACTTGCCAAAGCTAAACTAAGGCGATGATTGGTATGATTCTCCCAGTTTTGCGCTTCGATATTTTCCGCTAAATCCGATTGCTTATCTTCCAGATACAGCACTGGCGCAGTGTAAGCATTCGGGTTGTCGTCATCTTCAGCAGAAAATTCAAACGTTGAATCGAGCGCCGCTAAACGAGATTCCATTTCTCGAACTTCAGCAGGTTCAACCCCGAGTTCACGAGCAACGGTTTCAACTTCACCGTTATTAAACCAACCGAGACGCTTTTTCGATTTACGTAGGTTAAAAAACAATTTGCGCTGCGCTTTAGTGGTCGCAATTTTCACGATACGCCAGTTGCGTAACACGTATTCATGAATTTCGGCTTTGATCCAATGCACCGCAAAGGAGACCAATCTTACGCCGACCTCTGGGTTAAAGCGTTTGACCGCTTTCATTAAACCAATGTTTCCCTCTTGAACAAGATCCGCAATCGGTAACCCATAACCCGAGTAGCCACGAGCAACATGAACAACAAATCGAAGATGCGATAAGATCAACGTTTTCGCCGCTTCAATATCACCTGAGTAGTGCAACCGCTCAGCCAGTTCACGTTCCTCTTCAGCCGTTAGCATTGGGTAGCTGCTGACTGAACGGATGTAGCTATCTAAGCTATCTTGTGAAATAAGAGCCATTGGGTACGCTTGGTTAGTCATTCAAATCCTCATCAATCTGTGATTTTGAGTTAATTTTAACCTGACAATCTTGAACCGAAAATGAATTGGTTTCAAGCCTTGATTGCCGATAATTTTACTCTCAGCTCTGGGAGCCGATCAATAAGACCGCGCTATTTTATAGCGGTTCAATTTCTTTTAAATGCCGCTGCGCAGAAAGACGCGCCGCCAAACACCCCAACAGAGTTCCTAGCATCATTAGCAATAACGACTCATCCCAATTAAGGCCAATCAATCGAAAACGGCTATCATAAAGTGTCGCTAATTCAGCCACAGCACCATTGAGGATAATGGTCACTAAAGCCGTTAACAGCCAAGCGGATAAGCTACCCAGCAAACCAAGCCACATCCCTGAATACAGGTAGGGACGTAGAATATAACTGTCCGTCGCGCCAATCAGTTTCATGGTTTGAATTTCATCTTTATTGGCTTGAACATTAAAACGCAAAGTATTACCGATGATCAAAAAGATCGATGACAACATCAGTATCGATAGACTAATCACGATGATCATCGCTAAATGTCGAATCGCATCTAACCTCGCTAACCAATCTTCATCTAATCTGACATCGGTGACGTTGGCTTGCTGACGAGCCTCCTCAGCAATCCGTTTGATTTGCTGATTGTCTTCAACACTAGGAGTAATGACGAGTACCCCTGGCAGGGCGTATTCATCCAGTAAACTAATGGCCTGATCAAACCCAGCATATTGACTGAGTTCAGCTAAACCTTGCTGTGGGGATATATAATCAACCAAAGCGATATCAGGGCGACTTTCTAACTGATCTTTTAATATCATCACCCGCGATTCAGGTGTCCCTTGTTGAAGATAAACACTCACTTGAGAAGGACTGGTGACATTCACCGCAACCGAAGCGATATTTTTCGTCAATAGATATAAGCTGGCCGGTAACGCTAACGCCATTGAGATCACCGCTAATGTAAGCAAATTACCCAGTGGACGTTGCCATAATGCCGAAAATGCCATTTTGGCTTGCTTACTATGAGTGGTAATAAAGCTGTCTCGCGGGGCTCTGGGATAAGGCTGGCTGCGTTTTTTAGGATTGACTTTATTGCTGACCATACTCTTCCACCTCACTCAAAAAGCCTTGGTTCAACTCAAAGTGACGATACTGAGGTCGAGATTGCACCAAGTTAATATCATGAGTTGCCAATAAAATCGTTACACCTGCGCGATTAAATTCTTCAAAGAGCCGTAAAATACGATTCGATAAATCAGGATCTAAGTTACCTGTCGGCTCATCCGCCAACAATAAGGTCGGCCGGTTCACTACCGCGCGAGCAATACCAACGCGTTGCTGCTCACCGCCCGATAATTGGCTAGGTAGACAACGGGCTTTGTCTAGTAAGCCGGTTTTATCTAATGCTGCTGAAACGCGCCGCTTGATATCTTGCTCTGCAATCGATTCGATACGCATGGGTAAAGCGACATTATCAAATACCGTTCTGTCCATCAGTAGGCGATGATCTTGAAACACAATCCCAATATTGCGCCGTAAAAAAGGAATGTCGCGGTTAGGAATACGAGTAATATCATGACCATTAAAACTAATTTTACCGTCACTGGGACGCTCAATCGCACAGATCAACTTAAGTAAGGTGCTCTTACCTGCTCCAGAGTGTCCGCCTAAAAAAGCCATTTCACCCCGACGCAGATGAAAATCGACTTTTTGTAACGCTTGCCGACCGCCACGATAAGCTTTACTGACTTGTTGAAACTTAATCACCCGTGATCCCTCTATGACACATAACACATCGCTGGCTAAAAATATTAACGGCGACAGGCAGGCCGGTCAGCCATGCATGATCGCCGGATTCAACACCGTAGTGGTTACTCTTCTCGGCTAAATAGCGCGTCGATAAATTCTTGGGTAACAAACGGACGCAAATCATCAATCCCCTCACCAACGCCAATATAACGGATGGGTATTTGAAATTGGTCAGCAATAGCAAAAATAACGCCGCCTTTCGCGGTGCCATCCAATTTAGTCAAAGTGATCCCGGTGAGTGGCGCGGCTTGGCTAAACAACTTGGCTTGGCTAATCGCATTTTGTCCCGTTCCCGCATCGAGAGTTAACATGATCTCATGCGGCGCTTGCGGATCAATTTTCTTCATTACACGGACAATTTTTTTCAGCTCTTCCATTAAATTGGCTTTATTTTGTAGTCGACCTGCCGTATCAGCAATCACCACATCAATACCTCGAGCTTTAGCAGCTTCAATCGCATCATAAATCACCGAAGCGCTATCTGCTCCCGTATGCTGAGCAATAACCGGAACGTGATTACGCTCTCCCCAGACTTGCAATTGCTCAACGGCCGCGGCGCGAAACGTATCCCCTGCCGCCAGCATGACTTTTTTACCTTGCGCTTGGAATTGTTTGGCTAACTTACCAATCGTTGTGGTTTTACCAACCCCGTTAACCCCCACCATTAAAATCACATAAGGCATGGTTTGGCTATCAATCTGCAACGGTTTTTCTACTTTGGCCAACATTTCTGCCATTTCTTGCTTTAATAACGCGTACAGCGCTTCACCGTCACGCAACTGCTGACGAGACGCTTTTTCGGTTAAACTGGTAATGATTTTAACCGTAGTTTCCATTCCTACATCAGCCATCAATAATTGCTCTTCAAGCTCCTCGAATAGCTGATCATCGATTTTTTTACCTTGAAACAACCCAAAAAAGCCAGCGCCGATATTTGCTTTAGTACGACTTAAACTCCGTTTAAGACGCACAAAAAAGCTTTCACTCGGTTTTTCTTGCTCTTGAATTCTAGGCGGTATTTGTTCTGTTTCTGTTTCTGAAAAAGCGTCTGAACTGGCTATTTCTTGTTCAACGGGTAAGATCGATGTGTCTAAAGCGGTACGCTCCGCTTCGGTTATTGACTGTGATTCTTTCTCTTCTACTACTGTTGTTGTGTTTGGTTGTTCATCCCCAAACCCTAACCATGACAATAAGCCACGTTTCTTTTTTTCCGTCATTGGGAGCTATCCTGAATTTGACATAACGATGACTCTTTTCTTGCAAGATTATCCTTTTAAGAAAAGAAAAATGACAAAGCAGTGAAAACTTTCTCGTTCGCTTGATAAACTTTGTCATAATATTGAATTCTGCTGGCTATTTATCTCAATGTTTAAACACAAGCTAAATAGATCAGTCATATAGTAACACTTAATTCACGGTCAAAAAATCTATGCTAAAACGTCGCCCGCAAACCCTATCACAAAAACGCCTCCCCAGTGGCCATGTTCGCATTATCAGTGGATTATGGCGCGGCCGAAAATTACCCGTGCATGACGCACAGGGATTACGCCCCACCACTGACCGAGTCAAAGAAACCGTGTTTAATTGGTTAGCGCAAGACATCGCAAAAGCAAAATGCTTAGATTTATTTGCCGGTTCAGGCAGCTTGGGATTTGAATGCGCCTCCCGTCAAGCAAACCTAGTGACCATGCTCGAACTCAACGGGGCGGCTTATCATCAGTTGAAGAGTAACATCGCTCGCTTACAAGCCAATAACATCAATGCTGTGCATGGCGATACTTTGCAATATCTCAAACAATCCGCCAGCGAATACGATGTGGTTTTTATTGATCCCCCCTTTCACCAAGGATTGATCAACCAAGTAGTACCGTTACTTGAATCCAACGGCTGGTTAGCAGAACAAGCGATTATTTATATTGAATGTGAAAAAGAACTCTCATTGGATGAGCTACCTGACAACTGGCAACTGCATCGAGAAAAAACCGCTGGCCAAGTGTGCTACCGTTTATACCTCAGACAAGCGACGTCGGTATAACGTCACCGACGATCGCTATCATTTAGTGATGCAAGATAAATAGCATTGATAGGGAGCGGAGCTATCTGCTCTCGATTACGCCATGCCCATGTAGCTTTTCACACCATTAAGGAACATTTGGGTCGAAATCATTACCAATAACAACCCCATTAAGCGCTCTACTGCTTTTAACCCGCGCTCGCCCAATACACGATGGAAGAAATTGTAGAACATTAAAATAACAAAAGTTCCTGACCATGCAAGAATCACCGCCGCAGAGAGCTCAAGCATATGTTGAGGATGCTGAGTTGAAAGTAAAAGTAGCGCGGCAATGACAGAAGGCCCTGCAATCATCGGGATCGCCATCGGTACTAAGAATGGCTCTTCTCCTGCCGCTAAACCTGTAATGCTACCCGCACTGGGAAAAATCATTTTAATCGCAATGATAAACAGAATAATGCCGCCAGAAATACTCAAGGTTTCAGGCTGAACATGCAAGAAACCGAGAATCGATCGCCCTGCAAACAAAAATAGCATCAGAATCACTAAGGCAAAGAACAGTTCGCGGATCAGCACTTTACGGCGACGTTTAGGATCAAGATGCTTAAGAATGGATAACACAACAGGCAGGTTACCCAGCGGATCCATGATCAAAAATAACATGGTTGCCGCCGATAAAATTTCCATAAAACCTCAATAGACACAGGGGGTGATAAATGGGTATGTCCGTGGCAAGGGAAAAGTTGAATTAAAAAAGCAAAACAACAGAAGCGACCATCAAAGATTGAGCGAGCAGATAACTCCCAGAAATCCAATATTGTCCCCAAGGTAAAGTGTGTCGATAGTCATGAATGGCCAATAATAACGCCGACAAAATAAACAGCAAGCTACCCACAAACCCTGCCAAAGATGCCAAAGAAGGGCGCTGCAGCAATACCTCACCGGACGCCCAAGCTAATTGTACCAGCACAAGCCCCATGATCGTAACCGGAAAAAGTAACGTATCGATTTGTGGCAGAAGAAGGAAAAAAGTCACAATGCTGGTTGCAATCAATAAAGCGGGCAGCCACCACACCATATTACCGGATAATTGAATCCAAAATGCTTTGCTATAACAGAGCTGAGCAAATAGAAAGCCTAAAAAGCACAATTTAGGTCGCAAATGAAACGTATGTAATCCATCCGCCAACATAGCAATAACTAGACCGGTGGTTATCCATATTGCAGGCATAGAGCGAGAAAATAGTGGTTCAATGATCATCGCTAGTAGTAGTACTAAACTGACCATTTTAAACAATACGGCTTGCCGTCTATGATGGTTTTCCAACGCAGAAATGCTGATGAATCCCGATAATGCCACAGAAATCCAGCTCCACATGTCGATACCTCTTATCAATTCTGCCGCCAGTGTAGGCATGTCATCGATGAAGTCCAGAAGTGAACTGCAAAAATTGGATCTTGATTGCGATTCGATAGTGGTAAATTTACCATTGAAAGCTTATCCGCATCTCTACCTCGTTAACTATTCTTTGACTGAATTAGCCTCGACACACAACCAATAAACTATAAAAAACATCGTTTTAAAGCAAAAACAAACACCAAAAACCCATAAAAAATCAAAGTTAAAAAATAAAAAAACAAAAAATAATAATAAAAAATCATACACTTAAAAAAACAAAATCAATAAAAAATCCACCTTAAATTAAAAACAAATAAAAGACACAAAAACAACAATAAAAAACAAACAACGACTCATCCAACCAGAATCAAATGATAACTTATATCATTAAGCTATTAGTGTATTCTTAAAAAAACAGCAATTAACTGAAAAATGACAAAACTCGCCAAGTAGTCGCCAAAACCAGAATAAACACATCACATAAACATTAAATCAACATTATAAATAACAATAAATTCAATAACTTAAATTGAAAATGAATAATTCAGCGCCAATAAGAACAAGAGGTAACCAGCTCATAAACTCCTCTTCATCAAGCCGTAATCGGATAAACCATCACACTTTAAAGCCAACTTTTAAGGCTTTCAGCAAGATCCCCTTGATCAAGTCAATAAAGCAAGCTATTCTGATTACATAGATGAAACAGACAACAGAGGAGCAGTGTTATGATTTCTTCATCTCAAAAACAGGGATTGGTAATGATCGCGGTCATCGTAGGCTTAATGACACTGCCACTACTTTACTAACCCTTTGTTAAAAAAAGAAAACAATAAAAAACACATATAAAAAAGGACACTAGGTGTCCTTTTTTATATGTGTTTTTTATTGGCATCAGTAACAGATAAACCGAACGATAGCGCTAGCCTTGCTTAACTTATCGATACGGTTTAATTTTATTAATCGATAGCATAAGTCTCTAATCTAAAGCGCAAGATTCAGTCTCTGTGCTAGCTCTTGGGTAAAAAGTGGGGGAAAAACTTAGATAACTCATCCCAATGCAGGTAATAAAACGTTACTGCCGCCATCGTCATTAATAACATCAGCATCACAGCAACACGCCAAATAAAGCGCCCACTACGTGGAGCGAGTTCTTTTTCACACTGAAGACACGCAAGTAAAAACGCTTTCCTATCCGGCAAATGAAAATGATCTTCATGGACAATTTTATTGCGAATCGTAGCGATGTATCTCAACTTTTCAATAATGTCATGCGGTAAACGCTCCTCGCAGCTAGAAATCAACTGATGCAAACCTTTACCTTGAGCATGATAATGCTGACGCAATACGGTCTCTAATCTTCTCGTTCGTAATACGACTTGTTCTATCTCGGACATGTCTGCCTCCTTGCTTATACCTTTGCTACTTGAAGCTGCAACGGTGTTGGCTACGGTCGTTCACCCCAATCATAGAGTCTGTCTATGCTCATGGGGACTCACTTGCCGCCTACCTGCAACTCCAAGTGGTTTAGGTATACACTACCACGATCCTATTGTTACCGATCGTAAAACGTGGCACGACTGAATTGTCGCGCCAGAAAAAATCTCACCGCCAAAATGTGAACTCAACCGAAAAATCTTGTTGTTCAATGCTGAGTTAATCACGCAATTTCGCTTCACTCCCCCTAAAGTCAACCACTTCGGTAAACTCAGTCTTCACTCTTTGTCTTTGGCTACTATCGAGCCCCGTCATGAGTTTAGCTCAGCGGCTTTTCCGGAGAATATAATGTCACCTTCTCTGTTACTTATCGTAACTATACTGGCCCTATTATTGATTGGCTTATGGTTATTTAGTCGTTTTTTTCGTCAACATGTTCAAGGTGAAAATGCCCCTGAACGTACCGCCTTCGTCACCGTTTTAGACAAACAAATCGTGGTCATAGATAACCCACTTCCCGAACAAGAGGAACAAGAATATTGGATTTATGTCCAAAAAGGGACATTGGGCCCGAAACGAGAATTTCAAATTGGCCCGCATTACTACCACGCTTTAAATCCAGGCGATCAAGGCATACTGACCTACCAAGGACGAAAATTTCTCCACTTTGCTTTGAAAACTTAAGGCAGTAACCAACGAGTGGCTGTCGACCTTGATAAAGCATAACTGGTGAGTAATGCCCCCGCGCCACTCAATAATACCCAAAGTGGGATGACCCATAAGGGATGGCCGTCATACCATGCGTAAGTTTTCATTGGCCATAGGAAAATCGGATGCAATAAATAAATGCCCAAACTGTGCTGGCTGATGATCACTACCCAACGCTGCACTGCACTTGGTAATCTTTCAGCTAATGAGCGACACAACACAAAGACCATGATCGCCGCAGCAACGACATTAAGCGTTTTATACGATAACCAACGCCCAACCGTATACCGCCCGTGCATGAGACTCAATTCCAGTACCGCTTGGACCGTCATATACAGTGCAAACGAGCCCAGAATGACAACTAATAATAGACTAAAAGACGATAGCCGCAGCTTTTGGTACAGCAGGTAACCTAGAGGCAAATAACCGCTATAGAGCCAAATCTCATGACTCCATGGCCCGTCAATACCAAATAAGTACAAGCCTGTTGTAATTAACCATATCGTCACCAAACTGTACCAAAAGCCATCATCGACTCGATTAACTAACCAATGTAAACAAGGAATAAGTAAATACAGCGGGATAAAATAGTAAAAGAAGCCTAAATGGTAATAGGTCTCTTGATGAGGGCTATCAATCAACGTTTGTTTTACTACGTTGAGGTCAAATCCGCGAATACTCCAGCCGCTTAAGTAAGCGTAAAACAGCGACCAAATCACAAAGGGAACCACCACTTTGCCTAATCTTCGCTGAAGGTAATAGCGTAACTCAAATGGCCTAGGGTCGCTCAGCATCAAGGCGCCAGAAATCATAATAAAAATCGGCACAGCCCAGCGACTAAGGCCATTAATCGTCACCGCACTGATCCATTGTGGATCAGCAATGGTCCCCATCATCGACCGATAAGGCGCTAAGACATGAATCGCAATCACTGCAACGGCAGCAACACAACGCAATAAATCAAAAAAAATCACTCGCTTAGTCATAACGTGCTCTAGAGGTGGTGAATAAGCAACAATCCCGCTCCCCCTAGAGCATAGACTGATGGACTTAGGGTTACCCAAAATAGAAAAATAACTATAACGGATGGATTTAAAAGAGAGGTAAAAATAAAGCTAATCGTCTGTCAATGGTGAGTTCATCAATCAAAGCGCAACCCAGTTCCATCGGTTTAACCTATTAAAACAATACCCACAACCCATTTTCTTAACACCTCATCGGGCGATAACATAGCTTCAACGTTTGCAAAACAGCAAAATCTTGTCATCGATTACCATCGATCGTTATAAAAATATTAATGAGGTGAGTGTATGAAAACCAATCTTATCGGCCTAGACAGTCATCAAAGCCAGCAACTCGCTGCATCCTTAAACCAGTTATTGGCTAATTACCAAGTGCTGTACATGAACACTCGTGGTTACCATTGGAATATCAAAGGCAAAGCTTTTTTTGAATTGCACAGTAAATTTGAAGAGATCTACACCGATCTACAAGCCAAAATTGATGAGTTAGCCGAACGCATCTTAACGCTCGGCGCTCAGCCCTTGCACAGTTTTAGCGCCTATTTACATGCCACGGAAATTGAAGAACACACTAACGCCACCGATGGTCAAACGACCATGCAAGGGCTGGTGAACGGCTTTGGTGCATTAATTACTCAGCAACGCGCGATCCTCGCATTTGCCGCTGAAGTCGGCGATGAAGGCACTAGCGCCCAAATGAGTGACTACATTCGCGAGCAAGAAAAACTGGTCTGGATGCTTAACGCTTGGCTGCAATAAACCGAAATCGAAGCTTAAACAGATCACGATTACTGAATCATTAAACCATCCATAAATAATCACCACCCTTTTGACCGGCGCGTATTCCCTCCCCAAAGACAAGGATGAATAAGCGCACGGTCTTTTTTATTGGCGGATCCAATCCATCAACAAAGTGAATGGGTGCACTACTAATATTGTCATGCCTTTATACAAACGATTTGGCGTTGCAGGTAGGCATTGCAATTCTGGTTGACTGGCTTATGCTAGCCAAGTCGGTCCTTTGCAGACGGCACCTCATCATCCATAGATTAGATAAGCTCATGCCAAACTCTTATACTCAAGAAGCCCAGTTTCAATACGCGATGCAGCACGATATCGCACCATGTTGGCAATCTCGTCAGCAAGGTTATCACCTGACGCTTGATAATAAACGGCTCTATTGGTGCTCGCTTACCGCTGCGCAGCATAATAAAGTGATTATCATTGTTAATGGCCGTATTGAGTCTGCGTGTAAGTATCAAGAACTCTTCTATGACTTATTTCACCAAGGGTATGATATTTACTCTTTTGATCATCGAGGCCAAGGACTGTCAGAGCGACTTATTGCTGACCCACAAATGGGCTATGTCGAGCAGTTTGATGATTATGTACGGGATATGGATGAACTTATCACTAGGTTTCCACTGCAAAACTACACGCAACGCTATCTGTTGGCTCACTCAATGGGCGGCGCCATTACCACACGCTACTTAGAAAGTTATCCAAACCACCCTTTTGATGCGGTTGTACTTAGCGCCCCCATGCTGGGGATCAATATGCCTTGGCAGTTGCGGCCAATCGCCTTCACTCTGACCAAGCTGCTCAGTGCTACCTATGCGACTCCCCATTACGCTCCCGGCTATGGCGCTTATCTGCCAAAACCTTTTGCCACTAACCAACTTACCCACAGCGCTGTTCGCTACCAATGGTTTCGTGAGCTGTATGAACAACAGCCACAACTAAAATTGGGGGGACCAAGTGCACATTGGGTTTGGCAAAGCCTACTGGCGATTAAACGTTGCTTTACAGAGATGAAAAGTATTCGTCTCCCCTTGTTATTGCTGCAAGCAGGACAAGATACGATTGTCAGTAATCACGCTCAAACTCGCTTCATGACGCAATTAGCACGCACCAACCCTCAAGCCAAGATCGAGATTATTGATGGCGCAAGGCATGAGTTACTGTTTGAAAGCGATCATTACCGCACTCCCGTGTTAGATAAAATCCTGGCTTTTTTTGCACAGCATTCCCAATAATGACCACGCATTGCCAATAGAGGAAAAGAACCCGTTCTAGGTTTACCCTCTTTTAGACAATCATTTTCACTTACACTAGTCTGCCACAGTTATGCCTTGGCATTTTAGCAGTACAACGAGGGTTTTATGACCACTGAACAAACAACACCGGTACGTATTGTCGCTTCCGATCTCGATGGCACCTTGTTAGCGCCTAACCATCAATTAAGTGAAATCACCAAGCAGACGCTGCACGCTCTTCATCAACAAGGTTTTACTTTCGTATTTGCTACCGGACGACATCATATTGATGTTGCTGGCATTCGTGAAATTGCTGGCATCCCTGCCTATATGATCACCTCAAATGGCGCTCGTGTGCATGATCAGCATGACAAAGAACTGTACAGTAAAAATGTACCTGCAGAGTTAGTCCAAGCGATCATCGATCTGGTCAAACACGATGACGATATTTATGTGCATATTTATCGCGATGACGACTGGTTACTCAATCGTGAAGATGAAGTACTGCGCCATTTCCACGAAGACTCCGGCTTTACTTATCAAGTCTTTGACGTCAATGCAGCCCCGAATCAAGGCGTCGCTAAAATCTTCTTCACTAATACCAAACAAGATCATGAGCAGCTCGTCCACTACGAAAACTTAATTAACCAACATTTCGCCGGACAGCTGAGTGTCGCTTTCTCAACCCCTTGGTGTTTAGAAGTGATGAGAGCGGAGGTATCGAAAGGCGAAGCGCTACAAGCGATTGCTCAATCTCTAGGCTTAACACTGGAACATTGTATCGCGTTTGGTGATGGCATGAACGATGTGGAAATGCTCTCAATGGCAGGTAAAGGATTAGTGATGGCAACGGCACATGAAAAAGTATTTCGCGCCTTACCCAATAACACCGTTATCGGCAGTCACGCCGACGACGCCGTCGCTCATTACCTACAGCAGCACTTACTGGGTCATAACCAACAATAGCTGTCAACAAACCACGTGAAGTCAAACAAAAGGGGATAATCACACCTAACTCTGGTTGTGTTCATCCCCTTTATAACTCGCTCCAAAAGAAATCAATAAACAATATCAACCCTTCACCACTTCTTGAGCGATGATCGCTTGCCACTCTGACGCGCTGAGTGGCATCACCGATAACCGATTCCCTTTTTTCACCAAAGGCAATGCCGCCAGTTCCTGCAGTAGTTTTAGCTCTGACAGTGGGATCAAACGTTGAGTTTTACGTACAAACTCAACATCAACCATCAACCAATGCGGTGACTCTGGGCTCGATTTAGGGTCGAAATACGCGCTGTTGGCATCAAATGCAAAATGATCGACATAAGCTTCCCGTACCACTTGCGCAATGCCCGCCACACCAATATTCTGACAAGATGAATGATAAATCAGCACCTTATCACCTTCTTTGACAGCATCGCGTAGCCAATTTCTTGCCTGATAATTGCGTACCCCTTCCCAAGGCGAAACCTTTTGTGTTCGTAAAGTGTCAATAGAGAAGGTATCCGGTTCAGTTTTAAACAACCAATATGCCATAATGAAGCCCTATATTTTTGTATGTTCTGCCACGAGGAAGAGAGAACATGAAGCAGCTAACCACACTAGCCGCCCTTTTTGCGCTGCTTGCTATCCAAGCGTGTTCATCACCACCACCTGAGCAATCAGCGGTGGCGCCAAGCTCAGAGCCGATCCCTGCGACTCTCGATAACCCTGCCAGTGTAAAAATGCAAACCTTTATCCTGCGTGGCGAAGTCGTTCTCGGCCCAGATGTCAGCTCATTAACCCCTTGTGATAGCAATAACCAGTATTGGTTAGACTTATCACCGGAACTCAAACAACAAGCGAGAGCAGTGGCTCATCAACCTTATCAAGCTCTCTATGGTGAGGTCATCGGTTATCTGACGCCACCGAGTCAAACGGGATTTAATGGTGATTATACCGCACGCTTTGTCGTCCAGCAGATCAACCAACTGAGCGCAGAAAATCCTCAGCGCTGCCAGCATCCCTCACGTCCGACCCGCGCTTTTGGTACGGAACCGTTTTGGTCCATTCAATTCACGCCTCAAGGGCTAGAATTTCAGCCTTTAGGCGGCGATAAACAGCATTTTATGATTGAGAATAGCCAACTGTCGACTCAGCAACGTCATTATCAGTTTCCAGAAGGCCAGCTCAGTTTAGTGCGTGCCGTTTGCTCCGATAACATGAGTGACACGCTTTACAGTTGGCGATCAACCTTAACTTTATCCGCAACCACTTATCAAGGCTGTGCAACATTGAGCAACGTCGATACCACGCAAACTTGGGCGGGTACCTACTTTGCAAGTGCCAGTGATCAACGCGGATTTGGCGTCACGCTAGAGCTGAACGCTGATCACAGTGCCATCACACGTTATCGTTATTTGAGTGGCGAACGGGAACTGGTTGAAAAAGGTTATTGGCAACAGCTCAATCCTAAGCAAGTGCAAGTAGTCATGACCCACCATCAACAGCAATACTTATTATCAGAACGGATTTACACCCGTGATGGCTTCCAGTTGCATGCTGATAAAGAAAAAATTGGCCACCAAGTCTATCCGATTAGTGAAGGGGGCCTGACGCTCTTTCAAGCCAAAAGCGTCACTGACGAGCAAGCGACCTTTCATCGACCAACCTTAAATGACCGTCCGCAGTCTATCCCCTCTCGCGGTGATTATGATGAGCAAGTCGACCAAGCGATCAAACGCTATTTTGCTCTGCACAAGACCGACCCAAGTCATGTCCATTATCGCTGGTTGAAGTACGACTTAAATGGCAACCAAACACCAGAGTTGCTCGTTCAACTGGACTGGTGTCAGCAAGATCAATGCACCTTACTGATTTTCGAGCAAAAAGCCGGTGAGTGGCGTTTTAACAGCCGTATCAATCAGGTCGCCACGCCTTTTCAACTCGGTAAGCTCGCTCATCATGGCTGGCAAGATCTGATTTTACCTCTCAGACGTGATCAGCAAACCCAGCATTATCAATTAGCCTATAATGGCATCAGCTATCCGGTCACCACTCGCGGCGCTCAACCGGCACAAACAACACAGATCAGCGGTGTCACGCTGTTTGCCGATGGATTAGCACCCAAAAGTGGAGTGAAATTATAATGGCTTGCTTAGAATGTGGTCTCGAATGGCAATGTCTTTGCTCTGCGGTTCCATCGCTCACCGGCCCATTAGCCCTCTCGTTACTGATGCATGAAAATGAATATCAACGTGAGACCAATACGGGTCGCTGGCTGGTTAAAGCCTTGCCCGATTGCGCAGACTATCTCTGGCAGCGACGCACGCCGCCCCCTGCCTTGCTCGAACGCCTCAATGATCCAGGCTATTACTCGCTGTTAATTTATCCCAGTGAGCACAGTGAACCTGTCGAGCAGCATCTGCAACATGCACAAGATAACGGGCAAATCCCTCACTTTATTGTCTTAGATGGCACTTGGCAGGAAGCGAAAAAAATGCTGCGCAAAAGCGCATGGTTAAACCTACCACATGCCCATTTAACGACCATGCAAACCTCTCACTACCAGCTAAGGCGTAACCAGCAAACGGGACATTTATGCACCTTAGAGGTAGCCAGTGAATTGCTCAAGCACATCCACCAACCTCAGCAAGCGCAGGCATTGACCGATTTTCTCGACACATTTATGAAAACCCTACAGGCCGACAAAAGTGGCCATCGATTACGCGAGCACTCGCTGACGTAAGCGCACAGGCTGACCTAAGTAAAAACCTTGCAGGTAATCAACGCCCATGTCTTCGCTTATCTGACAGACGGTTTGGTTATGGACAAATTCAGCCACCGTTTTGGCATTCAAAACTTGGCAAAGTTTGATCAATTGCTGAGCAATTTTACGCTGCTTAATATCTTGATCGATATTACAAATTAAGCTGCCATCTAGCTTAATGACTTGCGGCTCTAATTTAATAATCTCGTCAATATTCGAGTAACCACTGCCAAAATCGTCAACAATAATTCGCACGCCTAAACGCTTAAAGTGCTCACATACTTCAATCATCTGACCATAATCTTTAATCTGTTCATTTTCGAGCACTTCTAAACCTACTCGCGATGGATCAGCCAGCGATTTCACGGCTTCCTCAAGACGCAGTAGCGTGCGTTCACTCATTAAATCTTGCGGAGAGAGATTAATAGAAAATGCTTCATGACGATCACGCATGATATCAAAGGTGCTTTTTATCATTTGCCGACTTAAGCGCGTGTAAAGATGACTGCCTTCGATGATCGGCAAAAATCGTCCCGGTAGAATAATCTCCCCGTCGTCTTCAATGCGCACCAAACACTCATAAGAAGCCAGTTGATGAGAATGAGCATGTACGATCGGCTGGCCGTACACCAACACATTATTATCCAAAACCGCCCGGCTCACACAGGATAACCAGCCTAATCGTTTTTGACGTAATTCATCTTGAGCACGTAATCGCGTCGCACTGCAAAAATGCCGATTACGCTGAAAGGCATGTCGACGTGCTTCAATCGCGCGTAGCAATAAATCGTCCGCATCTTCAGCCGGAAATTCTTTACGGCTGACTAATCCCGCGCACAACGAAACAGAAACATAATCCACTTCCGGTAAACCATAAGGTTCAAAATTGACATGCTCAAGCTGCTCAACAAATTGCGAAAACAGACGATGAATCTCTTCTTCATCGCGATCAGCGCTAAACACCGTCGCCCACTCGCCAACACCAATCGCATACAGTGAACTTAGGCCTAGCAGATGTTGAGTCAGGTAATCTTGGAAATGGCCGGTTAAATCAACCAATAACTGATCACCAACTTGATAACCGTATTTTTCATTAATCTGATGGAAGTTGGTCAATTTTAGCGCGAGTAAATGTTCACCATTCACCATCTGTAATAGCCGTTCACGCAGCACCACTCGATTAGGTAAACCAGTACGTCGATCGACTCGATAGCTCGCGGTAAGCAAGGAAGCTTGATCTTGAATCTTCTGGGTCAAATCACGATTCATCTCGTCCAGATCATCTAACGCATTACGAATCAGACTGAATAACGGGGCAATTTCATCGTGTTTGGTGACATAGGCAGGGCTTAACGTAGTCTGAGCTGGCGTGCCTTCACGCAGAGCGAGATAGGTCATACTGTGATGAAGCATGCGTTGTGATTGTCCGTCATGCCACCACTCACCCGCTAAATAGCCACCATGAGTGGCCGCTTGGTTTTGTAAAGGCAGCAGTTCTTGGTTACCAGCAATAAAGTCCAAACGTGAAGTACAACTGTAAATCACGATTTGCTCGGCTTGGAATTCACGTAGTCGCTCAGCACCGATCGAGATTTGTTCCAAGGTTATCGATGGATGATCAAAACAAAACCGCACCTCATCCCCTACCGCTAATGGCGCATTAAAAAGTAAGCTCACATCTTGTTCGGCAAGCGGCATGTATACGTCTTGTAAAGTGGCCTCACCTTTCATTAGCGGGAAATGGCTCAATCTCTCCAGCGGTACCGATTGACCATTGCCCAAGTAACGGTCATACAATTGACGAATCGGTATATCATCGATACGTTGTACCATGCAGCCATTGGCAGCCGTGACCCGAAAGGTTCGCCCAACCGGATTCCACTCCGTATAAGCCCCAGTTTGAACGTGTAAGCTCTCACTATGCAAGGCGACACTCACCATCGCTTGATGATATAACTGTCGCCCGAGCAAAACCCATTGCCCTTGTTTCGTTTCGGTGGCTAACCCCCCTGCGACGATAATCCCCGGAGCAAAGGTATTCAAGGCATGAAAACGCGCCTTATCATCAATGTGAGTTTGACTGACAAAACACACCATTAGCTGAGAGTCGGGCTGTAACATCAAGCCATCAACTAACGCTTGGGTGTCTTTTCTTCCAGAGTGGGAAAGCGCTTGCGCGGAGCAGGTAAGTTGAGTATTAGCAAAGTGACTGAAGATCAATAACGTACCGTCGTGGTACAACTGACCATCATGAATCATCGGTTCAGCGCTCAAACCAATCACCTTGGCCTCAGGATATAGGGTCAATAATCTATCAACCCATGCTTGAACTTTCTCTATCGATTCACTGGACATTAATTGGATCAGTAATTGACCCGCCTTGGCCAAGGCGTGATGAATCGGTAATTCAGGAACCTCAGATTGTGCCGGAAAAAATAACGATGTTGTGAACATACTCTCACTAACTCAGACTGCGAATACAACTTGTATCATTTGTGCAACTACGTTAATGATTAACCATATAGATCACAATGTTTATTCAAGAAATCAATTGATTAAGTTGCTCTAGTCGATGAATTTCAACATCAGGCAAAACCGTTGTACGTGAGTTTTCACGCAAAGTGAGACCTTGATCGTTATACCAACACGATTGGAAACCATTTTGCTTCGCCCCTTGCACGTCGGTGACCAAGTGATCGCCAACATGCAAAATCATTCTGGCCGGAAGCGCTAACCTGTGACTCGCTTTCTCAAAAAGATCCGCATAAGGTTTAGCTCGCCCATCGGGACCAGCCTTCAGTACGCTCTGAAAGTATTCACTTAACCCAATTTGCTCAACATCAACATTACCATTGGTGATCGCAATCAACGGCAGCTTTTCCGCTAGAGAACTCAATACCTGATGTGTCATTGGTGGTACATCAACCAAATTACGTAAGCGTAAGACTTCATGGATCGTTTCTTCTGCGACTTGTTGCGCCAAAGATGCAGAGTAGCCTAACTGCAACAATCCTTGTCTTACCTGCTCAAAACGCCACTGGGTAACATCGTGGCGCAACCAAGGATCTTGCACTGCAATCTGCCGCTTGAGGCTTACCCACCATGCGTTAGGTTGGCTAGCGGTCAATGGATGCTGCTGATGCAACCATTGCGTCACCTGCTGTTCTAAACGCTCAATCACTGGATGGTTATCGTACAAGGTGTCATCCAAATCAAAGCTCATCGCTCGAATCGGTCCTAACTGACGGTAAAACAGCATCAACTACTCCTTGGTTTTCTTTTTGGCTCGTGGATGAGCTTGGTCATACACCTCAGCAAGATGTTGAAAATCAAGGTGAGTATAAATTTGCGTAGTTGAAATGTTCTCATGGCCTAGTAATTCTTGTACGGCACGCAAATTATTACTCGATTCCAACACATGAGTGGCAAACGAATGACGCAGTTTATGAGGACTGATATGACTGGCCACCGACTGCTTGTGCCCCCACTCTGCCATGCGTTTTTGTACGCTGCGATGCGAGATTCGACCACCGAGCTTAGAAATAAATAACGCCACTTCCTCGCCTTTCAATAGCGAATCACGCACCTTCAACCATTTACCCACCCACTCTTTGGCTTGCCCTGAAAACGGTACTTTCCGTTCTTTATCGCCTTTACCAATCACTCGAATCTCGCCGCGGCTAAAGCTGAGATCTTTAAGATTAATCGCCACCAGCTCTGCCAAACGCAAACCAGCGCCATACATTAACTCCATCATCGCTCGATCACGAATCGACAAGGGGTCATTGTCGGTCACCTCAAGCAACTGGGCCATCTCATCAACATCCAGGTTTTTCGGCAGTGGCCGCTGTTTTCGTGGCGCAGAAACTCCTTTGGCAGGATTGGCGCTCAACTCACCCCGTAAAATTAAAAAATCAAAGAAGCTACGTAAAGAAGATAAACGCGTCGCTAAGCTGCTGGCTTTCATCCCATCGCGCATCCCTTTACTGGCTAGCTGACGAACCCAAGCCGCATCGACGTGTTGCCATTCACTCACACCGAGATGATGAAGATGACCAGCCATAGCCTGTAGCTGCTGCTGATAATTACGCTGAGTATGTAAACTCAAACCTTTCTCACTGCGCAAATACTCATAAAAGCGCAATAGCGGCTGAGCTAACCCGCTCGGTAATACCGACGTTTCTTCACTCATGGCGATCACATTGCCAAGGTAACACGGTGATCAAGTGGCTCAGCAACAGCGCCAAATGACGTAAAAAAAGCGTATCCATACAAGGTTGAAAATGGCCACCATCGGGGCTGGAAAAGGCCAGAATACCTTGTGCGGCATTCTGACCAAGAGGCAATACGACATAAGAGCCCATTTCGGGTGCCGCGCACTGATCGCCAAATAATAACCCGCGATCGGCTTGCCGTAATCGACCTAAATAGGCTTGTTTGCCATTAAAATGATTGGTTGAGAAACGCTGCAACGACTCTTGGTTGATGCGGTATTCCGCCAGCGTTGTATCAACTAAGCGCAGATAAGCCATTAGCCCAAGTCGCTGCGCGGTCGCTTCAATCGCTCGACATACGGCAGGTAAACTCGAACACTTTAATAACTGTTCTTGTAAATCCATAAATTCATGGAAAGTGCGATCATTATTGGCGGCAAGAGACATTAAAGCGGTGATCTCTTCTTCCAACTCTTCAATCCGCTGCCGTTGACGGGCCATTTGAACATGAACCAGAGAAACGGCCCCTGCCTGTGGATGTGGCAGGGACAAGCGTTCCACCAATTGAGACCGGTGCTGGAAAAAATCGGGATGATCGGTTAAATATTCGGCCACGACCTCTGCGGTCAGAGCCTCTACCTGTGGTTGCAACAAAACACATCCTTACTTTAGCAAGAGAGTTGACCATCAAACACGTGAGTTGCCGGTCCTGTCATATACAAAGGCTGTCCTGGGCCTTTCCAACTGATCTCCAAACGACCACCGGGCAAATTAACCGTAACGGTATCATCCAACAAATCTTGTAAGATGCCGACCGCAACGGCGGCACAAGCACCACTACCGCACGCCTGAGTTTCACCAGCACCACGTTCGTAAACCCGCAGATTAATTTGCTGACGATTGACAACCTGCATAAAGCCAGCATTAACACGCTCAGGGAAACGTTCATGCGACTCCAATAAAGGACCGATTCGTTCAACTTCAGCGCTAGCGATATCCTCTACCACGGTCACCACATGAGGATTACCCATACTGACGGCGCCACAAAATAGCGTCTGTTCATCGACGCGCATAATGTACGTTTTTTCCGCTTGCTTAGCGCGAAACGGAATTTTACTCGGTTCGAATTCAGGAATGCCCATGTTCACGCACACCTGATCGTCCTCTTCAATGCTCAGAATGATTTTGCCTTTTTTGGTGCTGACACTCAGGCTGTACTTATTAGTTAAGCCTTTCATGCGCACAAAGCGCGCAAAGCAGCGTGCGCCATTGCCACACTGCTCCACTTCACTGCCATCAGCATTAAAAATCCGATAGTGAAAATCGGTTTCTGGATCATACGGCGCTTCAACCACCAAGAGCTGATCAAAACCGACCCCAGTATGGCGATTGGCTAAACGACGAATCAGCTCCGGAGAAAAGAACACGTTTTGGGTAATACAATCAACGACCATAAAATCATTGCCCAAACCGTGCATTTTAGAAAAATGGAAATGCATAAATGATCACTTTACTCCGGCAAAATAGTTTCTAACGCCCAAAGACTCGCTAGCGCTTCACGTTGACGAACAAGATGAATCTTATTGTCATCCACCATCACTTCTGCCGCTCGGGTCCGAGTATTGTAGTTGGATGACATCACAAAACCATACGCGCCCGCAGAACGAACTGCCAACAAATCGCCTTGCTCTAGCACCAACGCGCGATCTTTACCTAAGAAGTCGCCCGTTTCACACACCGGGCCAACCAAGTCATAAGTCACGGCTTCACCGGCACGCGGCGCGACCGGCACAATATCCTGCCAAGCTTGATACAACGCTGGACGCATCAAATCGTTCATTGCCGCATCAATAATCGCAAAGTTTTTATGCTCAGTGTGTTTTAAGAACTCAACTCGCGTTAATAACACCCCAGCATTGGCAGCAATGGCACGACCAGGTTCAAAAATCAGCTCTAAATGTGGATGATTGTGCAAGCGAGCCAACAGGGCTTTCGCGTAATCTCCCGGCTGAGGTGGACGCTCATCACGATAGACAACACCCAGACCACCACCGACATCCAAATGCGCGATGGCGATCCCTTCGGCGTGTAATTGGTCAATCAACGCCAGTAGACGATCGGTAGCATCAATGAATGGCTCGAGCGCCGTCAACTGAGATCCGATATGGCAATCAATACCGCGCACATTGATGTGCTCCAGACTGTGGGCCAGACGATACACTTCTGGCGCACGTTCAAAGGCAATGCCAAATTTATTATCGCGCAGGCCTGTCGAAATATAGGGATGAGTATGCGCATCGACATCTGGATTGATCCGCAACGAGACCGGCGCTGTCACGCCAAGCTCACCCGCCACTTGATTTAATAACAGTAGCTCAGGTTCCGACTCAACATTAAAGCACTTAATCTGCAATGTCAGTGCACGTTTCATCTCAGCCGCCGTTTTTCCTACTCCAGAAAAAACCACTTTACTTGGGTTACCTCCCGCAGCCAGTACACGCTCTAATTCGCCACCAGAGACAATGTCAAACCCTGATCCCAAACGAGCTAACGTATTTAACACGCCTAAATTGGAATTGGCTTTCACCGCATAGCAGACTAAATGTGGGTGTGCGCCAACGGATTGATCAAAGGCATGCCAATGGCGCTCAAGCGTGGCTCTTGAATAAACGTATAACGGGGTGCCGAATTGCTCAGCTAACTGCGCGAGAGAGACGTTTTCTGCCCAAAGCTGACCATCTTCCTGATAATTAAAGTAATCCAAAATAATGTCCCTTAATCTAATGTCTTGAATTTACTGATTCTGTTCACTCGGTTGAGCACGATCAGGCGGATATAGCGGACCCGTTTGTCCACACCCTGCTAACGCAAGAGCAGATAACAAAAATAGGGCTGTTATGGTTTTTTTCATTGTGCATATCGTAATTATTGACTCAATGCTCTCTATAATCGCACCACAATCAGGAAAAGCAATAGCATAGACAGGATGAACGACGCTGAATTTTATCCACGGGTTGGCAGTTAATTCGAATACATCAGACAAATAAGGGGGGAATCATCATCGAATATTTCGCGCAACGCAGCCAAGCTGTCGGCTGGCTGGTGGCATATCAAAACATCATACCTCACCAAAATGAGGTGGTTCGATAGCCGTCGAGAATCAATCACAGGCTGCGATAAACTCAAACGATGTAAAATGGCAGAGAGGAAACAGCCTAAATCAGGCATCACGCGACTAGGGTCTGTTGACCTTAGGCATTGATCACTTTTGAAGGACGAGAATAAACGGAGGAGTCATTACGATAAGGCACCACATAGCTCTCTCCTTCCTCAGGATGAATAATTTGGTAATACTGGGGCAGATTAAAGTTAATTAATTTAGCAGCAATCTGATTATCATCTTTTACTGACGTATAGAAGCTGTTAACACTGGTGATCATCTCATCTTTTTCACCGCTACACTGATGATACACCTCAATCCGATTCGCTTCATCGAGCACGTAAATGTTAAAGCCCTGCTCAGTATCCTCAAAAAAGAACTGCACTAAACCTTCACTGGCAAAGCCATCAACCACATCCGGCAGTTGATAATCTTGCTCGCGATCCAACATCAGTAATGGGGAGCCTTTAAGTTTATTACTCGAAATGCTGCGATAAAAATCGACGGAATTTTCTAAGCGTTGTACCGAGACCCCTCGTCGCTCAAAAAACAGGCCATACATCTGTTTGCCAATCCGCATCGCTTTAAACCGACGCCGCTTCTCTTGCTCAACAGGCTTCAAACGCAAATCAATACACTCTGCAAGCAATTGATAAATCAAATTACGCATCACGCCACGCAAATGTTTGCTGTAGCAAAAGACATCCACCGACTCAGGAGGAATCGCATCTTGGTGCATCTTACCTAATACCGTTTTCAGCGCATCCAATATCGCAGTTTCGCCTTTAAAGTGCAGGGTACGCACTTCTTGCCAAGAATTGCGATACACCAGATCAACACTGCCGACTAAGCATTGCTGCTGCTCAGAAAAACTAAAAATATCCAAACGCTTAACGTCAACCTTAAGCGATTTGCCCGTGAGTTGGGTAGTTGGATCATTTTCAAAATTAATGAACATCGCCAGTTGGCTGATTTCGCAAGGGCTAGCGAGCGCGGCCATCGTCGGGCGACGTTTATGTAACGAGAAGGTATTTCTTAGATCACTGACCATTTGATAAAACTTATCGAGGTCGAGATGCGCATCACGCACAATAGAATGTAAATGCGTCGATTCGGTGATTAAGCCATTAAAGAAGGCCCACGCGACAAGTTTACTTAAATATTCGTGATGATCTAAACAGCGCTGACCGATCATGCGCTCTGCCCGTGGCGGCTGCTTATACAAATACCACCCTGGAGGGTTGCTTCGCCCCGGACGAACTTCAATAAAAGTCAGATCCGGTTCATGTAAATCTGGGGAGATTTGTGGATTAAGCAGCGTCACTTTACCGGGCAGCACTTCAAACGCGGCATACAATTTACGCGCGAGAATAGAAATGTCTTGAGGGCTGATCGCCGAAGTGATGTCATGCCGACGCGCAAATTGAATCAAGTTACGATAACTGAGCATTAACGCATCCAATAAAGCATGATGAACAGTTTTTACTTGCTCTACTTTCCAATGACGGCGGTTATCTAGCTGCTCAATTGTTGCTGCATCCCACTGCCAATCTTGAACCATTTCAGTTAAGGCTTCACGCCGCCACGCAACTGACCCCGCGCTTGGATCTCGCGATAATTTCTCATGGGTTTTAAGATAAAAACAGCGGCGAACTAAATCGAGTCGTGAATAGTCACCAATTCGCTCTAAGTAGCGAGTGACTTTTTTCAGCATCAAATAGTACGCGTCCATCCCATAGAGATCGGGCTCATGGGCAAAAAAGCGTCGTTTGGTATCAATGCTGAGTAATTGAGTATGGGGATATTCCCAAGAGTAAGCTTCTAATAAGGTCGCTTTTAAGACCGATTTATAAGGCGAGTCAATACTTTTATACAATTGCCATAAATTGGCACCAAAATACTCTTCGGCAGGAATTCGATTTAGGCGTCCAAAATCAATCCATTCACTGCAATCAATGTAGTGATTAGCACACAACACATTGACGTATTCATCGTAGCACTCTTCCATTTCAGGCGGTACGATTTGCCACAATAAGCGCTTACCGGCCAAGCGAACCGCAGAACGATAGAACTCATCCAACAACAAAAGGTGTTGAGAAGAACCGCAGTTCTCACCGGTCATTTGATCCGATTGATTATGACGAAAACGTTGTTCATCCATAATAAAGAAATTGGCTTCGACACCTTGGCTTTTTGCCCAATCGGTGATCAGCAAACATTTGTTGCTTAAGCGTTCACGCTGTTCGCAGCTCATACTGGCCGCCACACATACCCAAATGTCTAAATCACTTGAGGTACTTTGGCCAATCGATGACGTGCTTCCCATCGTGTATAAACCTAAAATACTCAGCTGACTAGGAACCGGCAGCGTTTCTCCTAAAGCCAATTGCGTATCATCGATTAATTGTTGCTGAATCGGATCTAGGCTAAAACACTCAATACCGTGTGGAACTTGCTGTTCAAAATAGCCGGGGATCAAAGGATGGTTGTAGTGCAGCAAAGCGGGGATCAGATGAAAAACACGCTGACCTTGTAAATCCATAAGCGCCAGCGCACGCTCAGTGCGTTGCCGGTTAAGATTATCTAATCGCTGAATTAAGGTTTTTGTGTAAGCCTGCAAGGTTGGTTCCTTGGTTGAAACATTAACGCCCGCTTTGGATATGTTTTGTACGACAGACTAAACAAAACGTGATCAATTTAACACTTTAAATCCGCTGGGTAAAGTCATCTGCACTCTCTATCATACTAAAGTCGTAATTGATTGAGCAAATGACGACTCTAAAACACAAACGCGGCAGTACTGCTCATTTACTGTCTATTTTACTCGATATCGCCACAAACACCACTCAACTTGCTGGCTTACTTCGTCAAGCGAAGAGCGGTTTAGGAGGATACCAACGAGAAGCTCATCACACTATTTTCACTAAAAATCATCAATTTAGTCACAAATGAGCTTCATCGCCATCTAGTATTAAAACTTTCCTGCGCACAATGTTAGGATGTCAGTATTGTTGACTGTTTATCGGGATTATCATGACTTCCACGCCTCCAATTCGTATTGCCACTCGGCAAAGCCCGCTCGCTTTATGGCAAGCGCATTTTGTAAAAGATGCCTTACAAGCTGCTCATCCACACTTAGCGGTAGAGCTGGTGACTATGGTTACTCGTGGTGATGTGCTATTGGATACGCCTCTCGCCAAAGTCGGTGGGAAAGGGCTATTCGTTAAAGAATTGGAAGTCGCGATGCTGGAAGGACGCGCCGATTTAGCCGTCCATTCGATGAAAGATGTGCCGGTGGATTTTCCTGACGGATTAGGATTAGTCACGATTTGCGAACGTGAAGATCCCCGTGATGCTTTTGTCTCTAATACCTACCACTCCCTTGAAGCGCTGCCTCATGGTGCCATTGTCGGTACTTGCAGTCTCCGCCGCCAATGCCAAATTAAAGCAGCGCGCCCTGATATTATCATTAAAGAATTACGCGGCAATGTAGGAACGCGCCTAGCAAAATTGGATGCTGGGGAGTTTGATGCCATTGTCCTTGCCGCGGCAGGATTAAAACGCTTGAAACTGGAACAGCGCATCGCCAGCTTTATATCTCCAGAACAATCGCTCCCAGCGGTCGGTCAAGGCGCTGTCGGTATTGAGTGTCGCTTAGATGACCAACGTCTCCTCACCTTACTCGAACCCTTAAATCATGCCGATACTTATGATCGCGTGATCTGCGAACGAGCAATGAACCTGACCTTACAAGGTGGCTGCCAAGTGCCTATCGGTAGTTACACCGAATTAGACGGTGAGCAGATCTGGTTACGTGCTTTGGTTGGCGAGCCAGATGGCTCACGGATCATCCGTGGTGAGATTCGAGGCCCACGCCAACAAGCCGAACGCCTAGGCGTTGAATTGGCCCAGCAACTGCTTGACCAAGGTGCGCGTGATATCCTCAATAAACTCTACGCTGATCACGAGTAAACCATGGCGATCTTGGTCACTCGCCCAGAGCCACAAGGCGAAGCTCTGTGCCAATTGCTCCAGCAACATGGACATCACGCACTGCATCATCCATTAATCCGTATCGACGCCGGAATGGACTTAGCCTTACTCCGCTCAGAACTCTACAGCTATGAGGTGATTGTTGTCGCCAGCCAACATGCGGTTAGTTGGGTTGAACACACGCTCCAAGCGGAGCGACTCTCGTGGCCAACCAGTGCGATTTATGTTGCCATTGGTCAAAAAACCGCACAGGTTTTAAGCAAAGCCAGCCAACAACTCGTACACTACCCCGATATCAGTGATAGTGAACATCTTTTGGCGTTGCCAGCGCTACAATCGGTAGCCGGAAAACGAGTGGTCATCTGGCGTGGTAATGGCGGGCGAGAGTTAATTTACCAAACACTGCACCAACGAGGAGCCAACGTTGACTACCGTGAAATGTATCAGCGACGCCCCTTGCCTTTTGACGGTGAAACGGCGTTAGCACGTTGGCAAGCAGCCAACGTCGATACCTTAATCATTACCAGCGGTGAGCAGCTGGCGTTTTTTTGTTCACAACTGCCTCGCAAAGCTCAAGCTTGGACGAGGGCATTACGCTTATTGATCCCCAGTCAACGTATCGCTGAACAAGCACGAGAATTGGGGTTTCAGCATACAGTGATAACAGGAAGTGCGGCAAACCGCGATTTAGTGGCGGCTGTTTAGCCTTAACCCAGGATTTAGCCATGACAGATAATAACCAACCCTCTCCACAAAAACCGCAGCAAACTTCACCTCAATCCGGCGATCCGGTCGATAAGAGTGACCAAGCAAAAACCAAACAAACCGAGCGTAAGGCAGACTCAACAAGCCATGCCAATTCGCCGAAAACCGTCAATCCGCCAACAACCACCTCCGTCAGTAGTCCAGTAAGCGGTGGCAGTAAACTCGCCAGCATTGCGATTGTGTTAACGGTGTTGTTTAGTGGCGGCCTCACTTTACATATGCAGCAGCAGCGTGCCGACCATCAAGCGCAAATAGGCGCGCTACGAGCAGAACTCAATCAAGCTCGCAGCACCATCAATACTCAGCTTGGCGAAGCGAAAGAACAAGCGATTAGCGCTACTCGTGATATAGCGACTCAAGCTGAACTGTTGCTTAATCAGCAAAAACAGAGCGTCGATAGCTTGCATCTCGCACTTGCTGAAATTCAAGGTCGACGCCCCAATGACTGGCTATTGGCAGAAGCGGATTACTTAGTCAAACTCGCGGGACGCAAACTGTATTTAGAGCGTGATATCGAGACTGCGACTCAATTAGTCCAAGAAGCTGATTTACGTGTTGCGGAGCTCAATGATCCAAGTTTAACTTCACTGCGTCGCGCACTACGTCATGATATCGCTCAGTTACAAGCAATGCCGCTCATCGATAGAGATGGCTTAGTACTGCGTCTGATGAGTCTGCAGCAGCGTATCGACCAACTACCGCTCGCCAATGCACTATTGCCAGAGGAAACTCAGCCTAGCCAACCGACCGTTTCAGAGGATATTGCTGATTGGAAAACCAATCTACGCACCTCTTTGCAAGCCTTTGCCGATAACTTTATTACCTTTCGCGTAAGAGATGGACAAGCGATACCGCTGTTATCACCACAGCAAGATCTTTATCTTCGTGAGAACCTTAAAGCCAAATTAGATACCGCCATCCAAGCGATCTACAGCGAGCAACAAGAGATTTATACGCTCTCCCTCAATATGGCCCTAGAATGGTCAAACGATTATTTCAATCGATACGATCAGCAGGTCAAAGCCTTTACTCATAGCCTTGAGCAACTGGCTGAACAACACATTCAGCTTGATACGCCTCAGCTCACCGCTCAACAGTCACTCGCTGATGTGATTCGTGAACGGTTACGTCGCTCTGTGGCACCAATAATGACGGAGGGACAGCAATGATTCGTTTACTGTTTTTACTGGTTGTCCTCGGCCTAGGCTTATTTGTGGGTAGCCAATACGCTGGCCAACAAGGCTATGTTTTGATCTCCATCGCTAATACCAGTATCGAAATGAGCGTCACCACGCTGATCATTTTGATGGTCGCTTTACTGGCGGGACTATTTTTTCTTGAATATCTGATAAAAAAAATCCTTCGTGCCAGCAGCAGCACATGGAACTGGTTTACGATTCGTAAACAACGTCGCTCCCGCCGTTACACCGATGAAGGTATGATTAAACTACTTGAAGGGGATTGGAAACAGGCCGAGAAAAAAGTCACTCGCTGGGCGAATCATCATGATATGCCGCTACTCTGTTATTTGGCCGCGGCAGAAGCGGCTCATGAACAAGGCGATCAGCGTAAACGAGACGACTATTTGACGTTAGCCGCTAAACAACCGAATGCCACCCTAGCGGTTGAATTGACTCGCGCCAAACAGTTATTGAGCGACCAAGCATGGCAGGCAGCGGTTGATATTCTGACTCCGTTAGCACAGGCTTACCCTGATAATATTTTGGTTTTAAAGCGCTTAAAACAAGCTTATCTCGCCTTAGAGCAATGGCAACCTCTCCTGGCCTTAATTCCAAAATTGACTAAAGCTCAATTACTCACCCCATCACAGGCCGATGCGCTGACCTTACAAGCTCAACAAGCAATGCTTAGCGTTGTGGCAACTCAAGGAGGTAGCGAAGGATTACTGGCTTATTGGCAATCGCTACCCAAAACCCTTAAAAACGAAACCCGTTTAATGGTTGAAGTGATTGAACAGTTATTACAGCGTCAAGCCGACCCAGCGGCGTTTAAATTACTCAAAGAGTGGCTAAATAAGCAGCCTACGAGTGAGTTATATCGCTTTCTGCCTAAGTTAACGCTAAAAGATAAACAGCCACTTATCGCCTTACTGCAAGACAAGCTACGTCGCGATAAAAATAATGCCGAAGCCCACAGCGCGCTAGGCCAAATTCTGCTCCACCAGAGACAGTGGGCACAAGCGCAACAGCACCTTGAACAGGCTTTATCACTTCGAGTGAATATTGAAGATTACGCCTGTTTAGCTCAAGCATTAGAGCAGCAAGATCGCCCACAAGCGGCGCACGATGTCAGTCGTAAAGCCTTATCCTTACTGACCACCGCTTAATAGAAAAAGCGGTCCCTCTGTACGATGGACCGCTTTTTATACTCTTCTGATGCTCTTCCCAATCGTCGTGAGCGATCACGATATCAGGTATGATACGTGAGATTAGATAACCCGAGAAAACTGCTGCTGACGGGCGCGCTGACGTAAATACTTGTCAAAACACATGCAAATATTGCGGATCAGCAATCTGCCACGTAAGGTGACGCGGATAAAACGCGAGTCCACTTCAACCAATTGATCATCAATGAAGGTTTGTAATAACGCGAGCTCTTGCTGGAAATAGTCATTAAAACGCAGCTTAAAATCCTGTTCTATTGCCTGTTTATCCAATTGGAAATTACAAATAAGTTGTTTAATGACTTCACGGCGTAGCAGATCATCACTGTCTAATGACACCCCTTTCCATAGCGCGTGACGCATCTCATCCACTTGCTGATAATAGCGTTTCAGATCTTTTTGATTTTGGGCATACACATCGCCAACCATTGAAATGGCAGAAACACCAAATCCCAGTAAATCACAATCGCCCTGCGTGGTGTAACCTTGGAAGTTACGATGTAAAACACCGTTACGCTGCGCCACGGCTAACTCGTCATCGGGTAACGCAAAATGGTCCATGCCAATAAACTGATACCCCGCTCCCGTTAAGGTGCTAATGGTATCTTGCAAGATGGCCATTTTTTCCTCTATCGAGGGCAGAAAGTCAGATTTGATTTTACGCTGTGCGGCAAATAACTCAGGCATATGCGCATAATTAAACACTGACAAACGCCCCGGACGCATCTCAATCACTTGTTGTAAAGTGGCGTGGAAACTGGCGACCGTCTGCTTGGGTAAACCATAAATTAAATCAAGGTTAGTGGAGCGAAATCCAAGCTGCTTGGCGCGCGCTACTAAATCAACAATAAACTGTTCATCTTGTTCACGATTAACGTACTGCTGAACTTGTTTATCAAAATCCTGCACTCCGATACTGATGCGATTAAAACCTTCACTCCGCAAATGATCGAGTACCGAGAGTTCAATCTCACGTGGATCAACTTCAATGCTGATCTCCGCATCGGGCTGAAAGTTAAACTCAGCCCGTAATAACGTCATTAAACGACTCATTTGAGCGTTGGTTAAAAACGTCGGTGTACCACCACCAAAATGCAATTGAGTCACTGGACGCGAAAGCAGCAATGGTGCGCGTTGACGAATTTCGTGTTCCAGCACATCTAAATACTCATCCGCTTTATGTGAATGGCGAGTGATGATTTTGTTGCAGCCACAGTAGTAGCAAAGCTTGTGACAAAAAGGAATATGGATATACAGGGATACCGGTCGCTGTGGATAACGCGCACAAGCCATATCAAATTCGGCAATCGTGAACGCTTCGTGAAATTCCACCGCGGTTGGATAGGAAGTGTAACGCGGCCCCGAGTAGTTGTACTTGTCTAAAATGGTTTGATCCCAAACAATCTGCTGACTGGGTACGACTGGCGACAACATAGTGACTCTTCCGTTATTGAACGTGGACTGATTATTTTGCCACACCAGAGACATAGCGTCGGGCAGCAAAAGAAGATTTACCGATAAAATAGTCTAAATTGCTAGCCGGATCACTTCTTATTACCCGTTAAACAAGGGCAATAGAGATCGTCTGCGTGTTGGCACCGCAACGGCTTTCGAGATATAACGCGACAAGCGTACACCATCGAAAGCATTCACTGAAAACCGGATGAATAGATTAAACGAATTGAATAGGAATTTGTTGATTCAACGGCTGAATACGCTGTTGTAAGGCTTTTAGCTCAACAACAATCGCATCATTAAGACGCACTTCTGCTTTCTGACGCGTCAGGTTATGGCGCATTCTTTCTTGCTTTGGCATCGCTTGTCGAGCGTCGCCACGAGGCATATCTTTAACAATGTGGTACAGCTCTGCGGTGGCTGGATAGTCACGCTCAAAATCTACCCGTTGTTCACCCTGCACATAATCCATAATGCAGTAAACTCGAATGGCGATTTCCGATAAATCACACTGACCTTGAATACCGGCCAAACAGAGTGTATTCACACTATCAAAAATATTGGCGTTACGTTTTTCTATTGCCAGTGTTTGATGTTGCTGCTGTAACTGAGTTTGTTTTTTAACTTGCAATAACAAGTAAACGGCATAGCTTGCCAAACCAAGAATGATCAGTCCACCAACCATCATCAACAAAAGCGTATTCATACCATTGCCCTACTGTTTGTATCCATCCACATCTAGATTTTCAAATTGCGCCAACAACTCATCATCGGATTGAACTTTACGTACCTTAGATTGAGTCGCTTGTGGGATAGAAAAATCATCTTCAGGCTCATCGTCTTCATCAGCAGCATCATCGAACAACCCAAGTTGCTTCATCAAGACTTCGATGCGATCGAGTTTTTCGTCGACGTATTTTTGTAAACCCGCACCCAGATTTTCACCACTATCAATTCTATCGAGCAGAACGTTCAACTGAGGATCATTTTCCAGCATCGCTAACTCTTGTTCAGCATCTAAACGGCGCTGCTGCTTACTGGCTTTTTTACCCGTTTCTACGATCAATGGAATTTTTTTCTTGCTTCCCAAGCGCGGATCGCGAGCTTGCTCAGCAGTACGTTGACTTTGCTCACCGCCATCGGAATGGCGACTACCACTTTTCAGTCCTTTGCGTTTTTTCAATTTTTTGCGCTCACGGCTTTCTACATCAGCCTCACTACGATTACGTTTACGAGCAACAATCAGTTCACCGTTAAAGCCGGTTTTTGCTTTCTTTGTACGAGACATTACTGGGGTTTCCTCAGTAAAATTACATCATTTCCGATAAATTCAAGTTCGAGCTTATCCCGCTCGGCCAGAAACTGAAAGGTATCACGACTAAAAAAACTCACATGAGTAAGATCATTTTTATAGTGCCATCCAGCAAACGCATCCACGTTTTTCACTAGTTTGGTCATGATACCAATCCAGCCTCCTGGCTTAACTAAATTCAGCCATTGCTGCCAAATACGGTGAGGATCATGTAAATGCTCAATCACTTCACTGGCAGTCATAAAATCATAGTCCCTTTGTAGGACTTCTTGCTGTCGATAATAAAAGAAGTCATACAATGCGACGTCGTGTCCAGCTTCTTCAAGCATGACCGACAACGTCGGGCCTGGGCCACAGCCAAAATCCAATCCCTTCGATTGAGGAGCAAGTCTCTCAAGCATTGGCTGAGAGAGACGCGATAAAAAACGGCGATAGCCCAGATCGTTGGGATTATTGTCGTGCAAATCGTAGAAACTTTTCTCACGTTCAGCGCTCAATCGATCAACCGGAGGCACAAAGACCAATCGACAAACCGAACACTCTCTATAAGCACGATGATTATCGGCAAAATAAGCGTGGGTTTGAACGCTGTGGCACAAAGGACAAGTATGCATTGTCGCCTCCTGATTGGGGGATGCGCAACATACCAGAAACTGTCGATAGTGTGGAGCCTCTTTGTTCAAAAACAGAGCAATTATTGTAAAAAGATCATCAATCCATTTATCACACGACAAAAAGGCCCGACCGCCGCGAATAAGCGATGCGCCATGCTTAACCTAAAAATCAACAACGGCTCTTCATCGCCCAGCGAAGAAGACAACACCCTTGGCGAGGTAAGTCATTAATATAAAAAACTAAAACGTAATTTAAGACGAGCGGATGACTTTCTTCCCATCCGCTCGTTGATAATTGTCCAGCTTACCCGAGCACTCATGGTACAATCATCGGTCTTGTACCGAGTACGATTCTTCGACTAAGTTTTTATAAAAGCAATCAATCGACTACGCAAAGTCGAGATGGAGTTAACATTGAGCGTAAAAATTCACTATCAAAACACGCATTTCATTACCAGTGCGCCAGACATTCGCCATCTTCCCGCCGATGACGGTATCGAAATTGCGTTTGCCGGACGTTCAAATGCTGGCAAATCAAGCGCTCTCAATCGCTTAACCAACCAAAAAAGCTTGGCGAAAACCAGTAAAACTCCTGGAAGAACTCAGTTAATTAATCTATTTAAAGTCACCGATGGTTGCCATATCGTTGATTTACCGGGTTATGGCTTTGCACAAGTACCACTAGAAATGAAAAAGAAGTGGCAAAAATCACTGGGTGAGTATCTGCAACAGCGCTCTAGCCTAAAAGGCTTGGTGGTGTTAATGGATATCCGCCATCCAATGAAAGATCTCGACCAGCAATTGGTCTTGTGGGCGGTTGAATGTGCCATTCCGGTGCAAGTGCTACTGACGAAAGCGGACAAATTGAAAAGTGGTGCCCGTAAAGCCCAGCTCAACAAGATCAGAGAAGAGTCATTATCGTTCGGTGGTGATGTCAGTGTCGATGTGTACTCGTCGCTAAACGGTTTAGGGGTTGATACCTTACGCAGTAAACTCGATAGTTGGTTTATGCCAGAAGTATTGCGTCGTACCGAGCAACCGTTATCAACCGACGAGCCACCTGTCGCTTAGTCATCATTCGTTTGTTGATTTATCTCCAAGCAATAAAAATCCCCACCATCCTGGTGGGGCAACGGGAGAGAAATAGGAAGTCATTATTGTTATAGCGCTAGCATTCCTCAATCCCGCAAAAATTACAAGACGCTACCACCGACAATCTTGCTTCAACACCACAAAACATATCGCCATTTTTAATTTATTAATCAATAAATTAAATCAAAAAAACCACCATCCTATAGACTTGGTTTTTCGCTAAAAAGAATCGAAAGTGTGAATGACGTTTAATGACAATACTGATCAAAAACCATCGTCAATCAGCTTTATATTGAGGCGCTGCTTAGCCGAAATAATCGACCAGATTTCAGCCGCGAAGATTGATGATACGAGAGATAAAAAGATGGGAAGCGCACAATAAAAAACGCCCCAGTCAATAATCGACTGGGGCGGCTGAATCAGCCTAATCCAATAACGTGAAACAAAAGGTCTGAAAGATAGAACATCTTACCTCTGTACCCTACGGAATTAAATCTACAGCAACTGGTCATAAATGAAAATAGTTTTTGTAGTTTTTTTTCATTAAAATTTTATTAAAATACATAAACACTTGAAAATCACTCAATTTTTTTCGATTAAAAAAAAGCCAGCGATAAGACGCTGGCTAGAATAATTGATTGATTTTATGCTAAATCGACGTTAATGGGCTTCATCCCAGTTGTTTCCGTGACCAGCATCAGCCACTAACGGAACGTTAAGTTGGGCAGCAGATTCCATCAATTCTTGTACTTTACTTTCAATTTCGGATAAAGCTGACTCTTGCACTTCAAAAACTAGTTCATCGTGTACTTGCATTAACAGTTTTACGCGTCCTTGCCCCTCTGTCTCGATCCAATTATCCACTAATAGCATCGCTTTTTTAATGATATCAGCGGCAGTACCTTGCATCGGTGCATTGATCGCCGCCCGCTCAGCGGCTTTACGACGCATGCCATTCCGTGATTGAATTTCAGGTAAATGCAAACGACGACCAAAGAGCGTTTCCACATACCCTTGCTCTGCCGCCATACTGCGCGTCTCTTCCATATAACGCAGCACACCCGGATAACGTTCAAAATATTTGTCCATATAATGCTGAGCTTCAGAACGCGGAATACCGAGTTGCTTAGCAAGACCAAAGGCGCTCATGCCATAAATCAATCCGAAGTTGACCGCTTTGGCGCGGCGACGCTGCTCACTGGTTACCTGATCAATACTCACGCCAATGATTTCTGCTGCCGTCGCGGTATGGATATCCTTGCCTTGCTGGAAAGCGTCCAGCAACGCAGGATCGCCAGACAAATGAGCCATGATTCGTAATTCAATCTGTGAGTAGTCGACTGCCATGATTTTCCAGCCCGCTGGAGCGATAAAGGCCTGACGAATACGACGTCCTTCTTGATTGCGGATCGGAATATTTTGTAAGTTTGGATCGGTTGAAGACAAACGTCCTGTCGCCGTTACCGCTTGATGATAAGAAGTGTGCACCCGCCCAGTTGTTGGGTTGATCATCTTTGGTAGCTTGTCTGTGTAGGTCGACTTTAATTTAGCCAATCCACGGTATTCAAGGATCACCGCTGGTAACGGATAATCTAACGCCAATTCTTGCAGCACTTCTTCGTTAGTCGATGGCGTACCTGATGGCGTTTTTTTCACCACAGGTAACTTCATCTGCTCAAACAAAATCGTTTGTAATTGCTTTGGTGAGCTTAAATTAAATTCTTGATCAGCCAGCTCATAGGCTTTGCGCTCGAGCTCAACCAAACGCTGGGCAATTTCTTGAGATTGAATCGCCAGTAATTGATCGTCAATCAATACGCCTGTGCGCTCCATACGTGATAACACCGGCACTAATGGCACCTCAATATCACGATAAACAGCGAATAGCGGCGCATCCGCCTCAAGCAAGGCTTGTAAACGATGGTGTAACCTTAGTGTCACATCGGCATCTTCCGCGGCGTATGGCGCAGCCTGTTCAAGATCGATTTGATTGAAGGTCAGTTGATTTTTGCCCTTACCAGCCACTTGCTCAAAAGAAATGCAGCTATGTTGTAAAAAGCGTAGCGCTAAGCTATCCATATCCTGCTTACCACCAACGCTGTTATAGACATAAGAAGCCAGCATCGTATCATGAGCAATGCCACGCATCGTTATCCCATAACGCGCCACAACACTGGCGTCGTATTTCAGATTTTGACCAACTTTAGCCAATTGAGGATCTTCTAATAGCGGTTTTAGCTGCGCCAGTACCCAATCACGGTCCAGCTGCTGAGGCGCATCAAGATAGTCATGCCCAACGGGCACATACGCCGCCTCTCCTTCTGCTACGGCAAACGAGAGACCCACCAAATTAGCGACCATATAATCGAGACTGTCTGTTTCCGTATCAAACGCAAACACTTCGGCTTGTTTGAGCTTGGCTAACCATATCGCAAAACTCTGTTCATCAAGGATCGTTTGGTACTGACTGCGATCAATCGTTACCGCTGAGTGCTCACTCATCACCGTGTGCGCTTGGCCAGAGGCCACTTCTCGCTGGGTGATAGGTTCACGAGCTTCAACCACGCCATTACCGCCGTCTAAGAGTTCCGTTAACCAAGATTTAAACGCCATTTTTCCATACAGCGCAATTAAGGCGTCGCAGTCGGGAGTGGTTTTCAATAAAGACTGCGGCGTGTGATCCAATGCAACATCGAGCTTAATCGTGGCTAACTGATAAGATAACCAAGCATTGTCACGATTTTCTTCCAGCTTCTTGGCCATGGTTTTTGAACCACGGAAGCCTAACTCCGCAATTTTATCTAAATTGGCATATAACGCCTCAAGGCCACCAATCCCTTGTAACAAGGCGGTCGCGGTTTTATCACCCACACCGGGAACGCCAGGAATGTTATCGACTTTATCGCCCATCAAAGCGAGATAATCGATGATCAACTCAGGCGGAATACCAAATTTTTCAATCACCCCTTCGCGATCCATGACGACATTGGTCATGGTGTTAATCAAAGTGACATGATCGTTGACTAATTGCGCCATATCTTTATCACCGGTACTGATCAGCACTGGCATTCCCGCTTGCGATGCTTGCGCCGCTAAGGTGCCGATCACATCATCCGCTTCCACACCTTCAATCGAAATCAGCGGTAAACCCATTGCACGAATAATCTGATGCAAAGGTTCAATTTGACATCTTAGGTCATCCGGCATCGGAGGGCGATGAGCTTTATACTGATCGTACATGTCATCACGAAAGGTTTTACCCTTCGCATCGAAAATCACGGCCATGCGCTCTGAAGCAAATTGACGCATCATGGCACGCAACATATTAACGACCCCATACACCGCATTGGTCGGGATCTCACCATTGGTCATGGTGCCTGGATAGGCGTGAAACGCGCGGTATAAATAAGAGGAGCCATCGATCAAAATGAGGGGGTTATCAGGGATACGAGCCATAGTTTTGCTATCCGATCAGAAACAATAAGCGCCTAGGATGCCATGACTGCTGCTTGGTTTCCATGCTGATCAAGCTGACTCGTTGCCTAAGCGTGCACCGAGATCGGTTCTGCCTCCCCTTCATCTGTGGATAAGTCTGTTCATAGATTTTATCCACACCGCCATCACTCTCTTTTTACCACTGCCAATCAAAATAAAAGTTACTGATATTTAAGGGTTTTAATCCAGATCGACAAAGACAGCAATGATCCTTTAACGATCATCCATTGTGGAAAAGATACTTGCTGTCCTTTTGCTCACGCTGAGATCCCGCTCGAAATTAGCTGATTACAATTACAACAGTCTCATCCAATCTTGCTGACGTCATTGAGTAAAATCTACTCATGTGACAGATTGACTTGCCGAACTCATAGCATAAAAAAAGCGACACCCGAAGATGTCGCCTAGCCGTATGCTGGTGAAGCTAATGGTAAAATCAACTCCCCAAAAAGCTAAATATTACACTGGAAGCAATGTGAGCAATGTCGTGTCAAAAAGAATCTGTGTTACCCAATAACCTCTCCTCTGCTTATCCGCTAGCAATAGATAAAGCTAACATAATCAGCAGGTCTGTTGTTGAACTCGACTTATCCCCTAAGACAAGGTTAATAATAATCGTTCTCATCTTAATGTCAACACCCAAATGAGAAAAAATCTCATTTGTTGATCTGCCCCACTTTTATTGTGAGTGTGAGGTAGCTTTTATTTTGAGTGTGAGGTAGCTTTTATTTTGAGGTGGCTTTCTGACGCAAATGCTTCGCCGCTTGAGCGTGATCATCGGCTAACCATTCAGCGACTTGTTTAGCAAAATAGGTCAAAATGCCGTCGGCTCCAGCGCGCTTAAAGCACAATAGTGACTCCATAACGGTTTCACGTTCTTTAAGCCAACCATTTAAGATCGCCGCTTTATGCATCGCATATTCACCAGACACTTGATAAGCAAAAGTGGGCACTTGCAACTCACTTTTCACTCGGCGTACCACATCAAGATAGGGCATACCGGGCTTAACCATCACCATATCCGCGCCTTCGTTAATATCCATCGCGACTTCATGCAATGCTTCATCACTGTTGGCCGGATCCATCTGATAGTTTTTCTTATTGCCCCCTTTGAGATTACTTGCCGATCCGACCGCATCACGAAACGGCCCATAGTAACAAGACGCATATTTCGCCGAATAAGCCATGATCTGAGTATGGATATGCCCCGCCTCTTCAAGCGCTTGGCGAATTTTACCAATTCGTCCATCCATCATGTCTGATGGTGCGACAACATCCGCGCCGGCTTGAGCATGGGACAATGCTTGCTTAATCAATACCTCGGTCGTTGCTTCGTTGAGCACATAGCCACTTTCATCAATGATCCCATCTTGGCCATGCGTGGTAAAAGGATCTAAAGCCACGTCGGTAATCACGCCCATTTGAGGGACATGCGCTTTCAGTAATTTGATCGCACGCTGCACTAATCCATCCGGATTATAGGCTTCTGAAGCATCGAGACTTTTTGCATCTGGAGTCACGACCGGAAACAGGGCGATGGCTGGAATTCCTAATTGCGCTAAATATTGCGCTTCTTCTAACATCAAATCGATAGATAGACGTTCAACACCGGGCATCGACTCTACCGCTTCACGACGATCTTTACCCATTAAGATAAACATCGGATAGATCAAGTCATTCACCGAGACGCTGTGCTCTGCGACTAAGCGACGACTAAAATCATGTTTGCGTAAACGGCGTAAACGACGGCCAGGGAACTGACCTTGGATTGATACAGACACTCGACTCTCCTTAGTTGTCGAACCGCACAGCAGTGATAGGACCACCAGCGGTCGTGATTGGAACGTGTAGTCGTGAAATCATATCACTCTAATCACTTGGCGCTAGGCTCAATCCAAGAAAAGGCGAAAAATGATCTCCGTGGCCCACTCGCGTATACTGCTTCTTTATCGAATATCATCCCGCTGACGATAGCTCGGAAGCGTCAACAGCCACTAACCATAAAGAGATTACGATGATTGATACCCATGCCCATGTTTACGCCAGTGAATTTGATCACGATCGCGACCAAGTGATAAAACGTGCGATTGAACAAGGTATTGAGCACATTTTGTTACCCAATATCGATCTCGACTCTATCGCTCCTATGCTCGCTACCGAAGCGGCTTATCCTGATTTATGCCGATCGATGATGGGCCTGCATCCTTGCTATGTAAACGCCGACGTCAAACAAACGCTCGAGCAGATAGAATACTGGTTTACACAACGCGAGTTTATTGCCGTAGGTGAAATCGGCATTGATTTGTACTGGGACAAAACCTATCAAGCCGAACAAGAGATGGCATTGATTACCCAACTGAACTGGGCAAAAAGTCTTAACTTACCGGTCGTCATTCATACTCGTGATTCCATCGATCAAACCTTAGCCCTACTCAAGCAAGAGCAAAATGGTCAATTACGCGGTGTTTTCCATTGTTTTGGCGGAACGATTGAACAAGCCAAAGCGATCAATGATCTTGGCTTTCACTTAGGTTTAGGCGGAGTATCAACGTTTAAAAATGGCGGAATGGATAAAGTAATTCCAGCGCTCGATTTGAACTATCTGGTATTAGAAACCGATTGTCCTTACCTAGCGCCAGTGCCGCATCGCGGTAAACGTAATGAGCCAGCGTACACTCGATTAGTCGCAGAGCGAATTGCAGAGTTACGCGGCCTAAGCACCGAGTACGTCGACCAATTCACCACTAACAATGCCAAAGCCTTATTTAAGTTATAACCAACGACGACCAAGCCATCGCGATATCGCGATTACTCTTGCGCCTCACGCGGCTCTCGCTGGCCGTAAAAGCGCGCAAAAAACAGCCCAACTTCAAATAACAAGCACATAGGTATGGCTAATAGGGTTTGAGAAATAATATCCGGTGGCGTGAGTAGCATGCCAATCACAAAAGCGGCGACCACAATATAGGGCCGCTTTTCACTGAGCGCTTTCGGTGTTGTCGCGCCAGTCCAACACAGCAAAATAATCGCCACGGGAACCTCAAACGCAATACCAAACGCCAAAAAGAGCGACAACACAAAGTCTAAATAACTAGCGATATCGGTAGCAAATTGTACGCCCCCCAGCGAAATAGCAGTAAAAAAGCCAAACACTAACGGAAACACTACAAAGTAAGCAAAGGCAACACCACAATAAAACAGCAAAGAACTGGAAACCAACAGTGGAAAAATCAACCGACGCTCATGTTTGTACAAACCAGGGGCAACAAACGCCCAGACTTGATACAAGATATACGGCACCGATAAAAAGATAGCGACAATTAACGTCAGTTTCAGGGGCGTAAAAAATGGCGAAGCGACATCAGTAGCAATCATCGTCGCACCAGCAGGCAAACGCTCAACCAAAGGCCGCGAAACAAACTCGTAAATCGTATTTGAAAAATAAATCAAACCAATAAAAACGACGATCACCGCCGCAATACTGCGTAATAAACGGTCACGTAATTCAAGTAAATGGGCGATGAGCGGCTGGGTTTGTTCAGCGGATGACATAACAACCTCGGTTAATATGGAGTACAAGTAATCAGTATCAGCTGATGACGGTTTCATCACAGAAAGAGACTATCGCTGTCGTGGCGCGATACTACGCCAACTCAATCACCGTTTTTATAAAGCCGAACCGTTCGGCTTACTCTGGCGCTTTGTTGGGTGTTTTTTTTGTCACAGGTAAGTCTGCTGTCGGGTTTGTTGGTTTCAGCGCAGAAACCGAGTCTGGCTCGACAATGTTCTCAGCATTAGCACCATAAGAACGCTGCACATCCTGTGCTGCTTTTTTTAGTGTATCGACCGATTCTTGTAGCTCTGGCGATAGATTTTTCATCCCCATTTGCTCAGCTTTACGTAATTGCTCTTGCAGTTCCTGCACTTTTAGCTCTTGGGCCAACTCTTCTTTGACGCTATTTGCCATCCCTTTGGCAGTAGCAACAAATTTAGCCACACTGCGTATTGCATGAGGTAAACGCTCTGGGCCCAGCACAACCAGTGCAACCACCGAGATCAATACCAGCTCCCAAAAACCGATATCAAACACAGCTTACACCTTCTCTTGGTCTTTTTTGGCTTCCGCCGTACTTTCCGTTTTCTGTTGCTGTAGATTTTTCTGCTCAAAATCGGCATCTTTCTTCGTCGGATCTTCTTCTTCAGCCATCGCCTTTTTGAAGCCTTTCACCGCACTGCCTAAGTCACTACCTATGCCACGTAATTTCTTAGTGCCAAATAATAAAACAACGATCACCGCAATAATAAGCAGTTGCCAAATACTGATACCACCCATTTTCTCTACCTCGGGTTATGTGTTACACAATGATGAATTCTTCAGTGAATCCAAGTTATCGACGATACACTCGCCAGCTTAACCACCAGCTAATTGCACCCGCCATCACCGCTCCCATCGCTAATGAAGGGTAGTCGGTTAATAATAAAGCAGAGCATACGACTAAAGTGGCGCCAACACCAAATAAAAACTGCCCGGTCGATTGCTGCCGCTTCGATGTACAGTAGCCTTGATAAAACTGCTCCATACGCAGATTGAGGTTTTTCCCCTGTTTTAAGCTGTCATAGAGTAGCTCGGGTAATTCTGGGAGTTTCTCCGCCCAAAATGGCGCTTTCTCTTTGACCGCGTTAATCACCGCCTGAGGACCAACCTGATTACGCATCCATTTTTCTAAAAAGGGTTTTGCGGTTTGCCACAAATCTAATTGCGGATAAAGCTGACGACCTAATCCCTCAACATACAACAACGTTTTTTGCAGTAATACCAGTTGGGGCTGCACTTCCATTTCAAACCGTCTGGCGGTATTAAACAAATTCAATAACACGTGACCAAACGATATTTCACACAAAGGCTTAGCAAAAATCGGCTCACAAACAATGCGAATCGCGACTTCAAACTCATCGATATTGGTATCGTAGGGCACCCATCCTGAGTCAACATGCAACTGCGCCACTTTACGGTAATCACGATTAAAAAATGCTAAAAAATTCTCTGCCAAATAACGCTTATCTTCAGCATTTAACGTGCCGACAATCCCGCAATCTAAACCAATCCATTGCGGATTTTCTGGATGTTCAGGATTAACAAATACGTTACCCGGATGCATATCTGCATGGAAAAAACTATCGCGAAATACTTGGGTAAAAAACACTGTCACTCCACGCTCGGCCAACAGTTTCATATTGGTGCCGTTGGCTTTTAACCCCGCCAAATCTGACACTTGAATACCATAAATGCGTTCAGAGACCATGACCGTTTTATTACTAAAATCGGTGATGATTTCTGGTACGTACAGTTCTTCGCTGTTTTCAAAATTACGACGCAGTTGGATTGCATTGGCGGCTTCTCGTCGTAGGTCCAGTTCATCGAGTAAGGTTTTTTCATACTCACGTACCACTTCAACCGGTTTTAAACGACGTGCTTCTGGCGTCATTTTGGCAATAATACGCGCTAAGCGGTACATCAGTTTTAGATCCGCATCAATAACGGGGCGAATATCGGGACGGATCACTTTCAAGACAATGTTGCGACCATTAGATTTGAGTTTCGCGGTATGCACTTGAGCAATGGACGCCGAAGCTAAAGGCTCAATATCAAACTCATCAAACCAAGTATCTAATGGCCCGCCGAGCGCTTGCTCCATATGTTGCTGCGCTAAAGCACCATCAAACGGAGCAACTTTGTCTTGCAACATCGCCAATTGATCAGCGATATGCGGTGGGAATAAATCTCGTCGAGTTGACATCATCTGACCAAATTTAATCCACACTGGACCAAGTTCTTGTAACGCAAGGCGCAGCCGTTCACCCAGAGGCTTATCGGAATGTTGATTACGAATCCAAAACAACATTTTACGTGCCAGTAATGGCGCTTTGCTTAATTGGTGTTGTGGGATCAGCTCATCTAAACCATATTCAAGCTGAACTTTGATGATGCGATATAAACGCTTAACTTCTGCAGGAGTCATACTTTTCCCAGTAACTGATGCAATTTGGCTTCTAAACGAGCGGCATGACTTTTTACTTCATCCACTTGATCACAAAAATCAGCGATTTCTAATGGCGGAGGAGCAATACGCCACTCTTCGGTGAGGACTTGGGCGACATAATGTTGCTGTTTGACAAAGTGGCTGGTCACTTGCTGATGCACATCCTTAATGCCTTGCACTACAGTATGAGCGACCACATCGCCAGTAATACGTGATAACCACTCTTCAAGATCGGGCTTACAATCTGTCAATAATTGAGCAAATTTTTGTGCTAGCTGAATATCGCCTTGTAACACTAGTTTGTCTTGTTTAATCAGTTGCGTGATATTGGCCTGCTCACGCAACTCAGGCAAAATAGTCAATGATAACGACAAGTAGCAATCGGGCTGAGCTTCATAAGCACCAAGCACATCAATTTGCTGACTGAATACAAAAGTAAAGGTTTGATCGATCTCTTTAATATGCAGCTGTATCACTTGCCCTTTCAAACGAGTAAGTCGACGGTGCAGTTGTGGATCATCCTCAATTAAGGTATTGAGCGTGGTTTCCATCACCGCAGTGATCAAAGATTGAAACGGCATAACATAAGACCCCTTAGAATTTGTAACCACGGTGTAAAGCGACAATACCGCCAGTGAGGTTATAGTAAGTGGTTTGTTCAAAGCCTGCGCTCTCCATCATGCCTTTTAACGTCTCTTGATCAGGATGCATGCGAATCGATTCAGCCAGATAACGATAACTTTCTGCGTCATTAGCAATCAACTGGCCCATTTTCGGCAACAGATGAAACGAGTAGGCATCGTATATTTTGGAGAGTGGTTCAAGGACAGGTTTAGAGAATTCGAGCACGAGTAAACGACCACCCGGTTTTAATACTCGATACATCGAGCGTAGCGCTTGATCTTTATCGGTCACATTACGCAAACAAAAACTGATCGTGATGCAGTCAAAATAGTTATCGGGAAACGGCAATTCTTCGGCATTAGCTTGCACATAATGCACGTTACCGACAATGCCTCGATCGCGCAGCTTATCACGGCCCACATTGAGCATTGAATTATTAATGTCCGCTAAGATCACATGGCCTTTTTCACCGACAATACGCGAAAACTTGGCAGTTAAATCCCCCGTACCACCGCCGAGATCAAGAATTTTCTGTCCAGGACGCGCACCCGCACAATCAATCGTAAAACGCTTCCATAAGCGATGAATACCACCAGACATCATGTCATTCATGATGTCGTATTTGGCAGCGACAGAATGAAATACTTGCGCCACTTTGGTGACTTTTTCGTCTTTGGCGACGGTAGTAAAACCGAAATGGGTGGTTTCTTGATTGTCTATTGTTGTATTGGTTTGCACGCTGATATCCGTCATTGTTATTCCTCTTGGGCAGTCTTACACCTAAACTGCAACTGCGGACGATTAGTTTACTTTATCCTCAGTGGGATGTCTTTCTAGTAAAGGCGCAAAATCAGGATCCGATTCACGCTGCGCTTGTTCAACCAACTCACTCGCTATCGAACGTTTAATCTCCACCCCAAGCTGCTTAAAACTTTCCGCCTGACGTATCGCATTACCACGCCCTGTGGCCAGTTTATTCATCGCCGATTGATAGCTCTGATTAGCGCGATCCAGTGCACCGCCTAAACCTTGCATATCTTCTACGAACAAACGCAGCTTATCGTACAATTTACTGGCTCGTTCTGCGATCTCTTGCGCATTTTGATTTTGACGTTCATAACGCCAGAGGTTATCAATGGTACGTAGCGCTACTAATAAAGTGGTTGGGCTGACTAAAATAATATTTTGCTCAAGGGCATCTTTGACTAGGCTTGGATCCGCTTGAATCGCCACCTGAAAGGCCGGCTCGACCGGAATAAACATCAGCACATAATCTAAACTGTGTAGCCCTTTCAACTGGTGATAATCTTTTTGACTCAAGCCTTTCAGGTGATTACGCAGCGCCGATAAATGGTCGTGCAGAGCACGATCGCGTTCACTATCGGTCTCGGCATTAAAGTAGCGCTCGTAAGCCACCAGTGCCATTTTTGAATCAATCACCACTTGCTTATTGTGTGGTAAATGGACGATCACATCGGGTTGATAACGTTTCCCAGCGGAATTTTGTAGGCTGACTTGGGTGTGATATTCATGCCCTTCGCGCAAACCTGATTCTGCCAATACCCGAGCAAGCACCACTTCGCCCCAATTGCCCTGCTGCTTATTATCCCCTTTTAAGGCTTGGGTGAGATTGAGCGCTTCTTTGGCCATTTGCTCATTCAATTGCTGCAAGTTACGCAGCTCATGTACTAAGGTATGCCGCTCTTTCGCTTCTTGGTTAAAACTGTCATTGACCTGTTTTTTAAACCCTTCGAGCTGCTCTTTCAGTGGATTAAGCAGCCCAGCTAAACTCTGTTGGTTTTGCGCATCAACTTTTGCCGTTTTGTGTTCAAATACCTGATTAGCAAGTTGCTCAAATTGCTGCTTTAAACGCTCTTCAGCTCGCTCAAGCAATTGCAGCTTATCTTGACTGGCCGCGAGTTGCTGCTCATGTCGGGCTTGCTGCTCATGGAGTTGCACTTCCAATTGAGTTTTGAGATCGCGCATCTGGTTCAATTGCTCAGCATAAGCCAAACGCTCTTGTTTGATCGCTTCAAAATGGCGTAATTTTTCTATCACCGCCATCATCTTGCCATGCGCTTGTTTTAACTCAAATTCCGCTTTATCACGCTGCTGATCAAGCTCATCTAACTCTTGCTGAGCTTGCTGTAACGACTGCTCTAGCTGCGTTTTTTGTTGTTGATGCCAACGGGCTTCGCTCGCTAATTGCTGCTCTAGTAGTTGCAGTGAGAACTGCATTTTCTGTTTTACCCACCAGCCAGTGGTAATCGCGGCAACGCCAGCGGCAGAGAGCGCAGCCAACCAGGTGGCTGCCTGTTCAATGATCCATTGCATATCAAGCACTTCATCAATTATCACTTTAATTAAAAATGGTATGGTGATACTGGATAAATGTCCAGTTTACTGACTGGTTTTTCCACCGTAGATTAGCACTTTGCACAAAGTAACCACACAATGACGTGTCACAGTGCGGGCTGCCAATCAAGGTCGCTAACCATTAGCAAGGAGTAGAAGCATGAATGAGCGCCGAGCGCTTGGACTGGCGTTATCCGCCGTGTTACTTTGGTCAACGGTCGCGACCGCGTTCAAACTCACCTTAGCCGAGCTGACTCCAATTCAAATGCTGACCATGGCGAGCATCGTCTCCGCGTGTACCTTAGCCATCATTTGTGGCCTACAAGGTAAACTGGCACAGCTTATCCCGACCTTTATCGCCAATCCGTTTTACTATTGCTTGCTCGGTTTGATTAATCCGCTCGCCTATTATTTATTGCTCTTTAAAGCCTACGCTTTACTGCCCGCCTCTCAAGCACAAGCGATTAACTACAGTTGGGCAATTACACTCACCTTAATGGCGGCGCTATTTCTAGGCCAAACGATCCGCAAGCAAGATTGGCTCGCCTGCGCAGCAAGTTATTTTGGCGTATTGGTGATTGCCACTCAAGGCAACTTACTGGAATTACAATTTGAAAGCCCACTTGGCGTCACTCTGGCTTTATGCTCAACGTTATTATGGGCAGGATATTGGATTTTAAATACCAAGAACCAAGCGGATCCGGTGGTTGGCCTACTGCTCGGCTTTCTGGTTGCTATTCCCTGCGCGATGGGTTTAAGCCTTTATGAGGGAGCCTCATGGCTAACTATTTCGTGGCAAGGCTGGCTGGCGGTGAGCTATGTTGGCTTATTTGAGATGGGAATTACCTTTGTGCTCTGGCTGAGCGCTTTGAAAAGTACTCAAAATACCGCGCGGATCAGTAATCTTATTTTTGCCTCGCCATTTATCTCTTTGATTTTATTGGCGACCATTATCGGTGAGCGCATTCATCCCACCACCATTATCGGTTTAGTGTTTATTATTAGCGGATTAGTGATTCAGCAAATGAAATTCTCAGCCCGCACTAAGCCAAGAAAAGCACGGCCATAAAACCCACCAGCGCAGCGGGTCAGGTACTTGTGCAGTGACAATAAAGTTTGCCTGTAAGACTCAAATGAGACAATAAAGTTTGCCCGTAACAATTCACACAGTGTGTTTCGAATAAGGTTCTATGTTACGGCTAGTAACTTGGGTTGAAAGGTATGAAGAAGACCACTTCCCATTTTAAGTTAGCTAATCATCAGCTGGCTCAGCTTTGCCCCATTATTGGTTAGAGCTGGCACTTCCTCTCACCTCATTGACTCGTCATTTGGCAAAATTTTGTTTATGTATGAATGTGTCTACAGAATCGAGGCGACATCAGTATGAAATCGGTTCATTATCTAATGTAGTTAAGGTATTTTTGATGTTTTGCGGTTCGAACGATAATACCCGTAAATTTAATGATGGTGTTGGTATGACAATAGGTAAGAAAATCGAGCAGCTTCGTACTGGTGATTTGGTTCTACATTGCGTTCAGGTCGAAGTGTTTCAAAAAATGGATAATGGGCTCAAAATGTTAGGCCACGGAACTATTAAGGTTAACGATGTTGGGACAATTTATATGGAGTTCATTTGCACCTCCAGTGCGAATGTACCACGTGGGTGTTCATTTGGTGCTATGCTCTGAGGGATCCCCTCATAATTTCCCCAAAGCGCAACCGTACCTGAATAGATTTTGAGCAAGTATGGTTGCAGCTACGAGCAAGTCTTTCCTCGTTATTGCGTAGCCAGAATGCCGCAGAACTTCCATACCTAAGCGCACTGTTGAGAGTACATTTCGATTACTGACAGTGTTCGCTTGAAAGTGTTTATCCCAACCTTGTTTCTGTGCATGTACGCCAACAAGCCAAAATGTCAGTTGAAGCATTAGGGCGATTAGTAGCATGATATCAAAGCGCTCTGGGTTGCTAGTTCGGCTATGGCGGAGTCCTAGACCGTATGCTGGGCTTTTCAAGTCTCGGAAGGTTTCTTCTATCTGCATACGCTTTGAGTAGATCCTAACGAGTTGCTTGGGTGTTCGGATTTCAACGGGCAAGTTAGTCGCTAAAACCCATGGTTCTTTTGTCGAAGCGGAGTAGATTTTAGGTGATGGATGATGACAATTAGTCCGTGTCGAACGCTGATTTTTTCGGCCTTTAGGACGTGATTTATACAGT
>NZ_WXWI01000071.1:0-93155 GCF_009904895.1 Vibrio sp. V31_P5A7T61 | reverse complement strand
CCTTTATATATATAGCATCATCTGGTTTTTTTATTTACTGATACCTTGCTCACTGGTGTTAAAAATAGAAATTTCACTTCATAAATTAAATCTGGCAAATTGTTGTGATTATCTTCGCAAACTTGACTTATTAGCCAGTTAAACAAGGTGCAACACTGAATTGGTTGCCGATTTAACGGCAAAATTATAGGTATAGAGAGATAAATCAGAGGGTTGTTTTGATAAGAAAATCAACGAACGTTAGCTTGATGATGATTAAGTTGGTGGCCATTAGTCGGGGGATTGCGGTCATCATACTGTAGATACCAATGAGTGGTTGAGAATTCAAACAAGCCTATTTAAATAGGCTTGTTTGATAAAGGGCCGTGATTGTTGAGACATCAAATATTAGCCAGTGCAGTAGCGCTTAATCGCTCGTTAACAATTGCTGTAATTTATCTCGTTGTACTTCGATGTAGGTTCGCTCTGGGCCTTGCTCCTGACAGTGTTCCAATATGTAGTCAAGAGAGTTCAGCACCGTGCGCCAGCGAGGCGTTTTGGGTAGCGTTTCAATACGTAAGTACTTATCCAACGTTCGAGTTTGCAAAGTACTACGATCTAAATAGACGCGCCATAATCCACTTTGTTCAGCAAAAGTAAACTTACTTTGTCCTGTGACTTTTTCCCAGTAGTCGAGAGCGCTCGTCATCGCATCAACCAACACGGCGCGCATTAACGCCTGTTTTGATGGGGTTTCTCCGGCCACTTTTTCTGCGATGCGAGTAAATTCACCTCCTAGCTCTTTTAACTGCTGAAGTTTGTCTTTATCACCAGCAAAAGCATAGCTTGATAACGCGTCGACGGCGGTTTCCAGTTGATGGATACGATTGGCGTTAAGATTTCCACCGACATTAAAAATGTACATCGTTTTAAAACTGCTTCCTTCCGGTAAGCGAAGCACATCAGCGGAGAGGTGTTGTCTGACATCATCGATATAAATATCGATGTTCCCGCAATAATGCTCTTGCTCAACCAGTAAATATTTAGGGGCAATCAACTCTTCGGCGTTAGAGCGTTTGAGTTGATCTTGGCTGCGTTTAAATAGCTTACAGGCCGCCTCATTGGCAAAGCGGATTTTATTGTCTTCTCGTAAACACAAAATCGCTTCTGGCGCTGAATCCAGTTGCTCTAATAGTCGGCCTTGAGTTTCGAGTAAACTGGCTTCGACCATCGCTCGTTGTTTGAGCTCTTTTTGAAGTTGAGCATTTTCAATACGGCGTTGCTCTGCTTTACTGGCGCTTAAGTGAGCTTTAATTCGAGCGGCGAGTTCTTGTTTATTAAAAGGTTTTGATAAATAGTCATTGGCGCCAGCGGCAAAGCCTCTGATCCGATCATCACTTTGGGTTAATGCGGTTAGCATTATAATGGGTAGTTGCGCATGATCGTACTGCTCTCTTAATTGCTCACAGACCTGATAACCACTCATGCCGGGCATCATCACATCGAGCAGTAACAGTTCAGGTTTCTCTTTGGCAATTGCTTCAATAACCTCATGGCCATCAAGTGCTGTTCGGACACGATAGCCCTCTAGACGTAAAAAACTGTCTAATACACGCAGGTTAACCGGCTCATCATCGGCAATCAGCAGTAGAGGGCCTTGTGGGTTTTCTGGTTGTTGCGGTTGAGTGAGATCGTCAATCGAGGATAATTCCGGTGCTTGAAAATGAGCAATTTGACTGCGCTGCGCTTGAGCAATTTGTTGTGAAGTCGCGAGTGGCAGCGTAAAACTAAAGGTGGTGCCGACCATCGGCTGGCTACTGACGTACAAGGAGCCTTGCATTAATTCAATTAATTGACGGCTAATCGTCAATCCTAAACCCGCACCTTGACGATAACGGCTGCTATCGTGCCCGGCTTGAATGAGCGGTTCAAAAATATGCTCTAATTGCTCAGCAGGAATGCCTTGTCCAGTATCGACCACTTGGACTCTAACTTGATGCTCCATTGGGGTAGCTGAAATAACAATTTTTCCTTCAGAGGTATATTTAATCGCATTACCAATCAGGTTATACAGTACCTGTTCAAGTCGCTGAGCATCAGCCGATACCCATAATGGCTGATCGGCAATTTGGTTAATAATTCGTAGCGTTTTTTTACCCAGTAAATGGTGAGACAGCTCAAGTACCATTCTGGTCGCATTGGAGAGATTAACGGCCTGAGTTTCGATATCGAGATGACCATAACGCATCTTGTGATAATCGAGTAAATCATCAACAAGATTGGCAAGACGTTGACCGCTACTGATAATAATGTCGAGTTGATAGCGGTGGGCTGCGCTGATTGGCCCATTAGCACCGGAAGTCAAAGCTTCGGCAATGCCTATCATGCCGTGTAATGGAGTACGTAGCTCATGTGATGTGGTCGCTAAAAACTCATCTTTAAGTTTGTTGGCTAATTGCAGTTCATCATTTTGTTTACGAATCAGCTGGATATTATCTTCTAACTCAATGTTTTGTGATTTGATCAGTTGGATTTTTTCACGGATCGAGCGTTGCATTCTTTCAAAACTAACCGCCAAACGGCCAATTTCATCACGCCGTTGAGTATGAATGATCGGTTGATCCAAATCACCGGCGGAGACGCGTTCTGCTGCCCAAGTGAGTTTGAGTAAAGGGAGAGTAATAAAGTTAGAGAGATAGTGAGAAGCGATGACTACTAAGATGATCGCCGTTAACATCGCGAAAATAAATAATTTTTCCAGTTGTCTTACTCGGGCAAAGGCTTCTTTTTCAGGGAGTTCGACAACTAAAGCCCAATTGAGATTTTGCAAATGAATCGGCGCATAAGCGGCAATCTGTTTTTCACCGAGCGTATTCTCATAGGTTGTGACCGAGCGCGAGCCATTGAGTGCCAACTGAATCACTTCACTGCTGGTATCCACATCGGCTTGTTGATAAGCCAGCGTACGAGAACGGAGATCTTGGCCAACCAATAATGTCCTTTTAGCTGAGTCTTGATTATGATCGGCAATTAATTTGGTGATGCCATTATTCGGCAGACGGAACATGGCATAACTGTGAAGATAGCCTTGTTGAATAATGGGTGCACCCATCCAAGCATATTGGCGTCCATTGTATTCAGCAAAATCAGACACAATGACAGGGGTATAGTCTTCATTGACCTTACGTTGCTCAGTCACTTGCTGTTCCAGTTGCTGGAAGGTTCGTCCGAGAGGTGAGTTCTGCGGATTATCGCTGAGTAGATTCGTGCCATAATACGCATGCTTGAAAATTGAATAGACCACATTACCCTGTAGATCGACGATCAGAATATCGTCAAAGTCAGACCGTTTCAGTAGCTCTAGATAACTTGCATGGTAACGTTTGTGCAGTAGACGATAACGTTCACTACCTGCGTAACTGCTCGATTTAGGTAAAATAGAGGTTCTGATTTGATCGCCAGAACCGGGAATATAGCGTTGTTGAGCGTGCAGACGCGCTTGCTCAATATTTTCCCCTAATCGTTGAAAGGCATTGACCAAACCGTAAAAACGTCCACCGCTGGCATAGGCAAGTTCTGAACGAACAAATCCCATCACTTCAGACTCTTTGGCGCTGAGATAATCGATAATTTGTTGCTGCTTGGTATCTCGTACAGAAATGAGATGTGAGGTACTTTGTTCTTGTAAGTCTTTACTGTGTGAATGAAGAAAGAACAAGGCTGTTACCGTTAGCGGAGTGAGGCTGACTGCCAGAAACGCTAACATCAGAGTGTTTTGTAGACGTTTAAATTTATGTTGTCGATGAAACTTAAATTTAAACAAAGGGTTATTTGTCATAGTGCTCACAGTCAACAAAGCCTTAGTGAGAAAATTGAATAAAGTGACGTGTATGAAATAACGAAATTAACGTGTTTTTTTACTTTGACAAGTAAGTTGACAGTAAACCGTGTCGGTGGGCGCAATTTTTTGATGTTACTTCCGTAAATTGTCGTTAAAAACGGCAATTTACGGACAGTAAGCTTATTTTTGGGCGTGATAAATTGAGAATTTACCCGTCTTATTTAGCGTCACACAATTACCGAATGCTTGTTCTATTAATGGTGGGTATTTGAGAAAATTATTAGCAACGACAAACAGTTGACCAGACGCGGTCAAATGATTGGGGGCTTGCTGTAATAAGGTTTCCGTTGCTCGATAGCTGGTGTCTAGCCCTGAATGAAAGGGTGGATTAGTGACAATCGATTGATAATCTTGGTCAGTATCTGAATAAACATCGGAAGCAAAGACTCGTCCCGTTAGGCCATTCGCCGCTAATGTCGCTTGGCTGGAGTAAATTGCGAGGGCGCTGATATCACACATTTCGAGTTGAATCTCTGGATTAAGTATACTCATTACACAGCCCAGAACGCCGGCACCGCAACCAAAATCAAGTACTTTGCCTTGCAGGGAGGGCAAGCTATCAAGCAGAAGTTGACTGCCTAAATCGAATTCACCGTGGCTAAATACCCCGGGTAGGCTGCGGATAGTCAGTGTGTGTTGCTGGTAATGAACGGTATAAGATTTAAACCAATCTTCTAAATCAAAATTAGCAACAGGTTGTGTACATTGCCCCCAATAGAATGAACAACGACGAGCAGAATCGTATTTTTTTATCGTGCCATAAGGGGCAAACAGTTTTTCGACGGCTTTTATTCCTGAGCGGTTTTCTCCCACGACGATGACTTCACACTGTGCAGGCAGTTTAGCCAACAACATGGCGAGTAAAAATTGCGCTTCCAGTTTTGCTTTTGGCCAATAAATCAGTAACAATTCAGCCGTAATGTCGGCAGTCAACTCTGCGCCAAAATAACTTTTCACGGCAGAAGAGGTCTGTAATTGACGATAATAGCCATAGTGGGTAGTAAAAACGGTCACTGCGTCGCAGTGTTTGCTTAACTCGATGGGAAAGCTATCTTCCACCTCCCCGGCAACCAAGACTTTTTTGCCTGCGAAATAAGCGAATTGACGCTGCGTGATCTGACTTGGGGCTGTGTAATGTGACATAACAAACTCGTGGTGAACGGCAAAGAGCGCAATTTTCGCATAATCAGCGCTTGGCTTGAAGCGCTTTAGTGGCGGTCTTTTTGATTTAAAAAGCTCGCAAATTCTTCTTCATAGAGATTAAACAGGACAATAGTAATCGCAAAAATCAGTGGTCCGTAGATAAGTCCTATCAAACCAAAGAGCTGGATCCCTCCCAATAGTGAGAAGAAGATCATTAAGGTATTCATGCCTGCGCTGCCTTGCATCAGCATGGGACGCAATAAGTTATCAATCGAACCAACAATGGCAATACTCCAGATTAATAAGAACAATGCCCAAGCGGTGTCACCAATAATAAACAAATAGAGGGTAGCTGGGACCCAAATTAAGGCGGTGCCAATTAAAGGAATAAAAGAGGCGAAGCCCATCATGGTCCCCCAAAACAGTCCGGGTAAGCCGACGATCCACATCGCAAATCCACCCGCTACGCCTTGGGCTATGGCAGTAAGAAATGACCCCATGATAGCGGATTTCGATACCTGCTGGATTTCATGCAGTAATTTGTCTTCTTGGCTACGGGATAACGGCAAGATGTGTCGCAGTACATTAATGATCTTATCGTGATCGCGGAGCAGGAAAAACAGCACAAACAGCATTAAGAAAAAGTTCATGACTAAATGCGTGACGTCACCAACGATTTTGGCGCTAATGGTCACCAGACTGCTGCCGAAAGAGGTGGCGAATTGAGCGGTTTTTTGGGCGATTTGCTGAGGTGTTACTTCATGAAAGGGGAGATATTGGTTGGTAAACGTAAGTGTTTTAATGATCAAAGGGTGACTAAGCGCCGTTTGAATGCCACCTTCATTCCCCCAGTGATAGAGCGTTTGTGCAAAGCGAGCACCTTGTTGGACGATGGCTGAAAAAACCAATATCGACGGTATCACAATAATAAACGTCAAAATAATACACGAGAGTAGGGCAGTAAGATTTTTTTTCTGAGCTAGACGATATTCTAAGCGTTGATGAATCGGGAAAATCAATAGCGATAGAATAAATGCCATCATGATCGCATTACTATAAGGTTCAATCAGTTGATAACAGCTGAATACGGCGATGCATAATGCGCCAATCAAGACCCAATGGTTGACGGTAAGTCTAGTTTTATCGGACACGCTAGTGGCCCCTTTCTACTGGTTGATTTTCTATGTCAGGATGTCGGATATCAGTGAGCGATGGACAGAATCATTAGAACCATTATCTATTTACTAACACCATCGTCATAAACAGATAAATGACATAGAGTTAGTTTCGATTTCGTTGTGACACTGTCTATAATGGCTTGGATTGCGTATTTGGGCAATGGGAGAGATAAAAATGGGTTGTTGTGAAAAGAAATCTTGCTGCGCGACGAAAACCTCATGGGTTCAACGTATACCTTGGACGATGATTTTGCTTGCTTCACTTGCCATATTAGTGATGTTTTTTTGGCACTAACGGCAGTAGACGTTGTGGGTTTTCTGCCTACATAGTAGGGGTGTTGAATATTCGCAATGAATGGCATGGCGAAAAATCAATACCCCTCAGTTCAATAAGTTAAATCCGATATATGTTAATTAGCCTTCTTGAGCTAACTGAGCGAAGCTGCGGTCAGCGGCTTCTAAAGTAGCTTCTATTTCTCGGCTACCGTGGGCTAAAGAGGTAAAGCAAGCTTCAAATGCTGATGGCGCAAGATAAACACCGTATCCTAACATTAAGTGGAAGAAGCGTTTGAAACGTTCAATATCGCATTTTGCTACCTCTTCGTAGCAGGTTACGCTGGGTTGGTCGGTAAAGAAGAAGCCGAACATGCCACCGACCTGATTAACGACCAATGGAATAGTGTGCTTATCGGCGAGCTGTTTAAAGCCATCGGCCAGTTGTTTGGTTTTAGCGGCTAAATTTTTCTCATTACCTTCTTGTCTTAATAGCGACAGACAAGCGTAACCCGCTGCCATGGCAATCGGATTGCCTGAAAGCGTACCTGCTTGATAGACGGGGCCTGTTGGAGCAATGTATTGCATGATTTCTTTACGACCACCAAAAGCTCCCACAGGCATTCCTCCGCCAATCACTTTACCTAAAGTGGTTAAGTCGGGATGGATATTGTAGTGAGCTTGTGCTCCTCCAAGGGCAACACGAAAGCCAGTCATTACTTCATCAAAGATCAATAACGCGCCTTCTTGATCACAGATTTCACGTAAACCTTCATGGAAGCCAGCTACTGGAGGAATGCAGTTCATATTCCCCGCGACTGGCTCAACGATAATACAGGCGATTTCACCAGGATGCGCCGCGAACAGCTCACGTACGGATTGTAAATCATTAAAACGGGCAGTGAGTGTGTGTTTAGCGAAATCAGCGGGAACGCCTGGTGAACTCGGTTGGCCGAGGGTTAAAGCTCCTGAACCGGCTTTGACTAATAGGCTATCGGCATGGCCGTGGTAACAGCCTTCGAACTTTAGGATTTTATCCCGTCCGGTATAACCGCGAGCTAAACGAATGGCACTCATGGTTGCTTCTGTGCCAGAACTGACCATGCGCAACTGTTCCATGGAAGGGACCAGTTCAGAGACCAATTCTGCCATAGTGATTTCCATTTCCGTCGGCGCGCCAAAGCTGAGACCTCGCTGAGCGGCATGGATTACGGCATCGCGGATCACGGTATGATTATGACCAAGGATCATTGGGCCCCATGAGCCAACATAATCAATGTAGGCTTTACCATCGGCATCAAAAATCAGTGCGCCATCAGCACGGTCGATAAAAATGGGTGAGCCACCTACACCGCTAAAAGCGCGCACCGGAGAATTAACGCCGCCTGGGATTTTGATTTGCGCCTTTTGATACAGATCTTCTGATTTGGTCATTGAGAATTCCTCTTAATATTGGTTAGGGCATGTAGACCTTTGTCGCTGAGGATATGTTTACCCTAAAAGCGATGATAAAGCGTAATCCTCTCGTCGCGATATCAGACAGTTTATACTTTGCCCACGGCAAACTATGGCTGCGTTGGCGGTATTTGTGTCGCTCAATCTCGCTATATTCATGGGAATAAAACGGCTTATCATTCAGCGGCAACGCTTCGTTTTTTGATCGCTCTATCGAATAAACGTTGACGTTGAAAGATTAATCTACCCTAAGATTCATTGCGTGGAGCATTGTACGCTGCTCAGTGATGAGACGAAATCTTTTCCCTCAATTTATAACATTTATCGGTCTACTCAGTGCAAAATGGTGGCATTGCCGATAAAAATCGTTACTCTTGCACGGCGATAGATGCTTATCGTTTTTTCCCTGAATGCCTACGATTTGGTGGAAGAGGAATGACTGGAGCGGTGAGATTGTTCGGCTAATACTTGAACGAAACAGTCAGGTATTAGATAATCATCAGATTAGAAAAAATAAACATGCTCATCAACAAGTAATGAGTATTGACACCAATGAGAGAGGTCGTCGTGAGCGAAGTCAATGTACCCTTAACTTTTTCTGATGCCGCTGCAACGCGAGTACGCACATTAATTGAAGAAGAAGAAAATCCCCAGTTGAAATTGCGTGTTTATATTACTGGTGGCGGCTGTAGCGGTTTTCAATATGGTTTTACGTTTGACGAAAGTGTTAACGAGGGGGATACCACCATCGAAAATAGTGGCGTTACTTTAGTGGTTGACCCAATGAGTTTACAGTATTTGATTGGCGGTGTGGTGGATTATACCGATGGGTTAGACGGCTCGCGCTTTTTCATTAATAACCCTAATGCGACAACGACCTGTGGTTGTGGGGCGTCATTCAGCGTTTAAAATCTATCTCTGTTAGAGAACCATCCAGATTAAAAAGCCCTTATGATATCAATAAGGGCTTTTTTGTAGGGTTAAGGGGTTGCGTAGAGTAATTGCCCATAACGCGATAAGGTATCAAGGCGAATTTTAGCATTAGCTAAAAATGTTGCTTTTGCTTGTCCGGTCAAGGATTTTGATTGAGGAAGATCGACGGTGCGTGGATCTTTATGAACGCCATTAACCAGAAATTCGTAGTGTAAATGAGGGCCTGTGACCCGTCCGGTTCCGCCTAATGTACCAATCACTTGACCTTGGCGAACCCGCTCACCGGTCTTCACTGTGCGTCGAGTTAGGTGGAGGTATTTGGTTAAATAGGTATTGCTGTGGCGAATAAAGACATAATGACCATTAAATTGGTTATAGCTAGAGCGTTCGACCACGCCGTCACCAGCGGCCCAAATTGGGGTGCCTACAGGCGCAACGTAGTCTGTACCTCGATGTGCCCTTAGTTGGCCTGTAACTGGATGAAGGCGGCGAGGGTTGAAGTTTGATGATACGCGCCGAAAATCCAGCGGTGCACGTAGAAACGCTTTTTTCATTGCTCGGCCAGTTTCATCGTAATACTGCCCAGTATGATCATCCAAAATGGCCGTAAAGGTTGTGCCTTGGTTAGTAAATTGAGTGGCGATGATTCGCCCTCGCCCTACGACTTCACCTTCGACTATTTTCTCTTCAAACAGTAAGCGAAAATGATCTCCTGAGCGAATATCTAACGCAAAATCGATATCCCAACCAAAAATGCCCGCTAATTCCATAATTTGGTTAGCTGTTAAACCCGCTCCTCTTGCCGCATTCCAAAAGTTTGAGGTGATTTCCGCTTGAGCGTAATTGTATTGATAAAAAACCTCTTTCTTATCAAACCGAGCAGAAAAACCAGAATCGGTGCGCGTGATATCAAAAGTTTCATAAGGCGTAATACGCCGTTTAAGTTGAATCAATTGGTTATTGTCATCAAACCCAAATTGCAACTCATCACCGGGGCGTAAACGACTCAATTGCTGGTTGATTTGTGGATCACTGGACGTTAATTCATGCAATAAGCGAGCGGAGAGGCCAAGACGTTGAAAAAGAAGTGCTGCACTTTCTCCCGAATTCACTTTATGCGTTTCCCAGCGGAGTAAAGCGGAAGGCAATACCGTACTACCTGGAGCTAATGCTTCCCGGTCAATAGTCAAAGGATAGTGACGACCAATTTGGAGTCGCTCTGGGTGGTTTCTTAATGCTTCCTGATCCGGGAGGAAAAATAACGCGATAACAATCACCGCACTAAAAAAGGCAATACATGCCTGATGCACCCAGGGAAGACGAGCAAAAATCGCTAGCATACTCGTGTTCGTTCAATCATTCGTGAATAAAATCGTTATTTGGTTAGTCTAACTGGTTTCAAAAGACATCGCTATTCAAGTAAGATGTCAAACTATTAAATTTTTGCCAAATCTGTGGGAGTGAACAAGAATGGCGAGTATTGAAGCGGCGTTAGCTGAGATTAAGCGTGGTGTTGAAGAGTTAATTCCAGAAGAGGAATTAATCGCAAAACTGAAAGAAGGTCGTCCTTTGCGGATTAAGCTTGGGGCAGATCCAACGGCACCAGATATTCATTTAGGTCATACGGTGATCTTAAACAAGCTGCGCACTTTCCAAGATTTAGGCCATGATGTTACTTTCTTGATTGGTGACTTTACGGGAATGGTCGGTGACCCAACCGGTAAAAATACCACTCGTCCGCCGTTGACGCGCGAAGATGTTCTACGTAACGCGGAGACTTATAAGCAGCAAGTGTTTAAGATCCTTGATCCGGCAAAAACGAAAATTCAGTTTAACTCTGAATGGCTGTCTGAGCTCGGTGCTGAAGGGATGATCCGACTCGCCGCTAACCAAACCGTAGCGCGAATGTTGGAACGGGATGATTTTAAAAAGCGCTACACAGGCGGTCAACCGATTGCCATTCATGAGTTTATGTACCCTTTACTGCAAGGTTATGATTCCGTGGCGATGGAAACCGATGTTGAATTAGGGGGCACGGATCAGAAGTTTAATTTGCTGATGGGACGAGAGCTGCAAAAATCACATGGTCAGAAGCCTCAAGTGGTATTGATGATGCCACTACTGGTTGGCTTAGATGGCGAAAAGAAAATGTCTAAGTCTGCGCACAACTATATTGGGGTAAGCGAAGCGCCAAGCGAAATGTTTGGTAAAATCATGTCAATCTCTGACGATTTGATGTGGAGTTATTATGAATTGTTGTCTTTCCGTCCTTTAGCGGAAGTCGAGCAATTTAAAGCCGATGTGGCAAACGGTGCTAACCCAAGAGACGTTAAAATTCTACTGGCTAAAGAGATCATCGCTCGTTTCCATTCACAAGCGGACGCTGATGCGGCAGAACAAGAATTCATTAATCGTTTTCAAAAAGGTGCTCTACCTGATGAAATGCCAGAGTTTACCTTTGCTCAAGGAATCGCGATTGCTAACTTACTCAAAGAGGCTGGGCTGGTGGGCTCCACTTCGGATGCGATGCGTATGGTGAAACAAGGCGCGGCTAAGCAAGACGGTGAAAAGCTCGATGATGCGAAGTGCATTCCAGCGGTCGGAACTTATGTCTATCAAGTTGGTAAACGTAAGTTCGCACGAGTAACCATTGAGTCATGATTTTTGACAAGCTTTGATGTTGCCAAAGCATGAGTTATCCTCAATAAACAAAAAGCGCCGTTAGGCGCTTTTTGTTTATTGGCCGTGAGCCATGTTAATCACATCTTGATAGAAACGTAGCTCAAATTGGGTAATGGGTGGTTCTATCGGTAAGTGAGCATTGGCAGTGGATGGGAAATAATCCGTCACGTACTGAATAAATAGGCTTAGTGGTTTACCTTGCTCATTGACAACAAAACCCGCCATGTTATGTGTGCCGTATAACGAGCCACTTTTGGCGATAAGCTGACCTCGTACGCTACTATGACGCATACTACGACGATAGAGTAAAGTTCCACTCTCTCCGGCTGTTGGTAGCAAGTTCAATAACGATAATTGCTGATCGTGAGCAGCCAAATAGGCAAGGATCTGACGCATCGACTCTAGGCGTAAGCGATTATTACGTGATAACCCAGAACCATCGACTAACTGAGCATCTTGCAAGTCAATTCCGGTGTTGGCAAAGATAATTTGTTTCATGGCTTCAGTGCCATTAGCAAAGCTTCCGGGCTGCAAGAAAAAGTGCTGGCCTAAGGTTTTGGTGAGAGAGTCAGCAATCAAGTTATCCGAGTCTTGGAGCATGATTTTGAGCAGTTCAGGCAGTGCTGCCGAGCGATGTATCGCAATACTCGCCATAGTCTGTATTTCTGGAGGCTGACCGATTTTTATATCGCCTTCTAAATGGATGCCAAGTTGTCGTAGCAGTTGATGAATGACGCGTTGAGCGTAGAGTTCAGGATTTTGTACGGCAAAGCGAAGCGGTAGTGGTTGCTCACGTTCCGCTAAACAGCCTGACAATTGATAATGATTGTTAGGCGTGGCGATTAACTCTAAATCACAATGTAAGCTTTGCTGCAGAGCTTGAGAGATCGTTTTAGCCTCACTACTGACATGAACCGGGTAATGAGGGGGAACATAAACTCGAGTAGAACCGTTATCTTGGGTATAAATCGACGCTTGAATACAGTTGCCATCAAGATTAACCGCGCTGACCGGAGCGCTATAACACACGCCAAGACTATCCCAAGGCCAGCCTACCGCTCGTTGATAACCACTGAATTGACTGATGTCGAGCCAGATATCTCCGCTAATCTTGCGACCGTGTTTAGAGCGATATTGACTGAATAATTGACGTAAGTTGGCGGTAGTTAAAGTTGGGTCGCCAGAAAAAATCAAGGCCAGCTGATTGTTATCAGCACGTAACTCGGTGGTAAAACGAAATTGCTCACCGAGTTCGAGTTGGCTCGCCAAGGCCGTAATGATTTTTAAGGTGCTGGCAGGCGGGAAATATGCATCGGTGTATTGGTTAACGGTTTGCTGTTCATCGAGTAGTTGGCTGACTAAACCGCTGCGGGTACCTGTTGGCAGTTGTGCCTTTACTTGCTCAAAATTGGCCCAAACGGGGAGCACGATAAACAGGTAAGACAACATGAAAATAGAGGAAAGACGGCGCCATAGACAATGCATAAACAATCGACAATCAATCAAACAGGAAGGCAAGTATAACCAGAGAATAAAACGCCTGCTAGTGCGCAGGCGTTTGGAGTGTTAATTAAGCATCATTATGCGTAATTAAGGCGACTTAGAAGTCGTAACGTAGACCTAGAGCTAGCTCATCTTCAGCGTTCACTTTACCTACTTTATCTGAATCTAGCAGGTTAAAGTTGTATGAGATGTATGAGCGGAAGTTAGGCTTGAAGAAGTAAGTTGCATCGATAGCAATGCTATCAGCTTCGTCAGTTTTTTGACCTGAAGTTTTAGACTCTAAGTAGTTGTAAGAAGTCGTAAATACAGTTTGTTGCATCGTGTATTTAGCGGCTAACTCATAACCAGTTTTGTCTTTTTTGTTAACGCCACTCTTGTCTTGACCATCAACGTAAGTACCAGCAAAGTACAAATCGTTGATCGCGTAAGAGGCCGCTAGCATCCACTGATCAGCTTTGTCTTGATCGGCGTAACCAGCACCAACAGCAAAGCCAGTGTCAGCAAATGCATAAATTGCAGAGAGTGAGTAACCATCTTGGTTATTGTCACCAAAATTTACCCCTTCTACACGGTCAGCAAAACGGTAGCTGGCTTTTACTGCAAGATCATCAAATTGACCCGCGTAAGTCAGCATGTTGTCAGCACGGTCAGCAACGGTCAGTTTGTAAGCCGCTTTATTACCGTGGTAAGCCATGATATCGGTAAAGTCAGTGATCACACCTAGTGCGCCGTCATTTTTACCGTAAGTCACTAGACCAAAATCACCGCCGATACCAGCAAAAGCGTAACGGTTAGTTAGGTCATTACTTCCTTTATCTACTTCACCGCCTTTATCAGCCGTAGTGAATTCACCTTCGTAGAAACCAAGACCATACAGGCTGTCATTGATTTGAGTTTTGCCCAGTACATTGATACGTACACGTGAAGCATCTTCTGCTTTACCATCTTTTAGAGATAGACGAGCTTCAGCACGGCCACCTAGCGCAAGCGAAGTTCCATCTTGGTTGTAAATTTCACCAGCATTAACGCCAGCGGTCATTGCGGCAGCTGAAACTGCTAGAGCAATCAGAGTTTTGTTCATTTTATTAAGTCCTAATTTACTGTCCATAAATTGTTATCGGCGACATAACAGCGTTTGAAAGCGATGGTTCAAATCATTGATATGTGCAACGAACAACCAATGTTTCTACTCGTGTGACTTCAAAGAAGTGAACCCACAGGTGAAACATTCGACCTATTCGTGTCTACCTTTGTAACTGCAAAGTTCCGTTATCCGTTAGTAAAATGATATAAATTCCAGTAATGAACAGTGTTTTATTGTGATATAAAAAATATCAATATTCTGATTTTTATTGGTTTTATTGGATTTCTTGAGCTGGTCTGACCGTTGTTTTAAAGTGGGTTATTTAGATTTTTTTAGTCATTTTGAATGTTTTTTCACCAGGTAAGTGTGTGGGATGGATCACATTAAATTTACCTCATTGTGCCTAATCTCAATTTTTGATCGCAATGATTGAATTTGGATGATTTCATCGTCATGTTTGTTTACACTGATAAGTATGCATTCAAAGACGACTACCTGACCCCCTTATCGGGTTGGGTAGTTTTGTATTGTCCAAAGATAGTTTTGGCATAGAGGTAATAAGATGGAAAAAGTTCCAATGACCGTACGCGGTGAAAAATTGCTGCGTGATGAACTTGAGCGACTACTTAAGCTGCGTCCAAAAATCACTCAAGCGATTGCTGAAGCTCGTGAATTAGGTGATTTAAAAGAGAATGCCGAATATCATGCCGCTCGAGAAGAGCAAGGGATCTGCGAAGCTCAGATTCGCGATATCGAATATAAATTATCGGTAGCTCAAGTGATTGATATCGCAAAGATAGAAAACACAGGAAAAGTGATTTTTGGTTCGACAGTGAGCTTGATTGATGTCGATACTGATGAAGAGAAGCGTTATCAAATCGTGGGTGATGATGAAGCGGAAATCAAAGCAGGACGCATTTCAGTCAGTTCACCGATTGCTCGTGGGTTAATTGGTAAAATGGAAGGTGATGAAGTCACCATCTCGACCCCAGGCGGTGATAAAGTCTTTGAAATAGACAAGGTTGATTATCTGTAAATCGAGCTGAGGCACTATTGAGATTAACCGTCGAGAGGTATTTCGTAGTGTGTACCGAGTGTTTAACAGAAACAACAATAAAAAGGTCGCCCAAGGCGACCTTTTTATAAGCTTAAGTAGCGAGGCTCGCATACTTAGCGAACGGAGCAATTTATTTGCGGGGTAATTCGATTTTACGCTGCTCAGATGGGCGGTAAAGGACCAAGGTTTTACCAATGACTTGGACTTTTTCTGCACCCGTTTCACGAACGATCGCATCAACAATCAATAGTTTCGTTTCACGGTCTTCTGATACTACCTTGACTTTAATGAGTTCATGATAGTTAAGCGCAATTTCGATTTCTGCCAAAACAGCTTCGGTGAGGCCATTGGCACCCATCAATACTACTGGGTTTAAGTGGTGAGCCAATCCTTTCAGGTGCTGCTTTTGTTTGTTGCTTAGATTCATTACGCGACCAAATTTATTAATATTAGGGTTGAAAACCACCATTTTAGCGCCATCTACTCAGGAAGACTATATTTTCTACAAGACTTTCTCGAATAGAAGCACCTTAGTTAGGTATCGAATGAGTAAACAGAAACATTCCGCGAGTTCTTCTCGTTGGTTGAAAGAGCATTTTGATGACATCTATGTTCATGAAGCAAAAAAGAAAGGTTATCGTTCACGTGCGATTTTTAAGCTAAAAGAGATCCAAAGTAAGGATAAGTTACTGCGTACTGGTATGACTGTCGTTGATTTAGGGGCTGCGCCCGGTGGCTGGTCACAATATGCGGCTAGTATTGTTGGCGATACAGGACAGGTCATTGCTTGTGACATTTTGCCGATGGATTCGATTGCCGGTGTCTCTTTTTTACAAGGTGACTTCCGAGAAGAGAGCGTTCTGGCTGCATTAATCGAACGTATTCAACCAGATATGGTTGATGTGGTGATGTCTGATATGGCTCCTAATATGGCCGGAAATAATTCAGTGGATCAACCAAGAGCGATGTATCTGGTCGAATTAGCATTAGATATGTGTCGACAAGTTCTTATCCCTAATGGTAGTTTTGTGGTCAAAGTGTTCCAGGGCGAAGGTTTTGATCATTATGTCCAAGAGGTACGTAGTATGTTCAAGGCGGTCAAAATTCGTAAACCAGATTCTTCAAGAGCACGCTCTCGAGAGGTTTATGTTGTTGCCACTGGTTACAAAGGTTAACTATTTGCCTTTATCGGTGAGAGTTAACACTATAGCTACAGCCTACAAACTGTAGTACCCTACCTTTAATTACAACTAGTTATCGCGAGGCTTGCACCTTGAGTGACATGGCAAAAAATCTAATACTGTGGCTGGTTATCGCCGTTGTGCTGATGTCGGTTTTCCAGAGCTTTGGCCCTGGTGACAGCAGCGGAAGAACAGTGGACTACACCACATTCGTACAAGAAGTTGGTCAAGGCCAAATTCAGGAAGCTCAATTCAAGAACAGCGAAATTACCTTTACTCGCCGTGGTAGTAACAGTCGATTTGTTACTTACATGCCGGTATATGATCAAAAGCTGCTTGATGATCTGATTAATCAAAACGTAAGAGTACAAGGAACACCACCAGAAGAACAAAGTCTGCTTGGAACCATCTTTATCTCTTGGTTCCCAATGATATTGCTGATTGGGGTGTGGATTTTCTTCATGCGTCAAATGCAGGGCGGCGGTGGCAAAGGCGCCATGTCCTTCGGCAAAAGTAAAGCTCGGATGATGAGTGAAGAGCAGATTAAAACGAATTTTACTGACGTTGCTGGCTGTGATGAAGCGAAAGAAGACGTCAAAGAATTGGTTGATTATCTGCGCGATCCTAGTCGATTCCAGAAGTTGGGTGGTAAAATCCCAACGGGTGTGTTGATGGTTGGTCCTCCTGGTACGGGTAAAACCTTGCTGGCTAAAGCAATTGCTGGTGAAGCCAAGGTGCCTTTTTTCACTATCTCTGGTTCTGACTTCGTTGAAATGTTTGTCGGTGTTGGTGCGTCGCGCGTGCGCGACATGTTTGAGCAAGCCAAAAAAGCCTCGCCTTGTATCATTTTTATCGATGAAATTGATGCGGTCGGTCGTCAGCGTGGTGCTGGTGTCGGCGGTGGTCACGATGAACGTGAACAAACCTTAAACCAAATGTTGGTTGAGATGGATGGTTTTGAAGGTAACGAAGGCGTTATCGTTATTGCCGCGACTAACCGTCCTGATGTATTGGACCCTGCATTATTACGTCCAGGCCGTTTCGACCGCCAAGTTGTCGTTGGTTTACCTGATGTTCGTGGTCGTGAGCAAATCTTAAAAGTTCACATGCGTAAAGTCCCATTAGCGAATGATGTGCAACCGTCGTTGATTGCTCGTGGTACACCGGGCTTCTCGGGGGCAGATTTAGCCAACCTCGTCAATGAAGCGGCACTATTTGCGGCTCGTGGTAATAAACGCAATGTGTCTATGGTTGAGTTTGAACTGGCTAAAGACAAAATCATGATGGGTGCAGAGCGCCGCTCAATGGTGATGTCTGAAGAGACGAAAGCATCAACGGCTTATCACGAGGCTGGCCACGCGATTGTTGGGCGTTTAGTCCCTGAACATGATCCGGTGTACAAAGTTTCTATTATCCCTCGCGGAAGAGCGTTGGGTGTGACTATGTACTTACCAGAACAAGATCGTGTCAGCATGTCTAAGCAACATCTAGAATCTATGATATCCAGTCTTTATGGCGGCCGTCTTGCTGAAGAGCTGATTTATGGTGCTGATAACGTTTCTACTGGAGCTTCGAATGACATTGAGCGAGCCACAGCGATTGCTCGCAAGATGGTCACTCAATGGGGTTTTTCAGAGAAACTCGGCCCTCTTCTCTATGCAGAAGATGAAGGTGAAGTGTTCTTAGGTCGTAGTGTGACACAAACTAAGCATGTTTCTGAAGATACTGCCAAGCTGATTGATGATGAAGTTCGTAAGATCATTGACCGTAACTATGATCGTGCCCGTGAGATCCTTGAGAAAAACATGGATATCATGCACGCGATGAAAGACGCACTGATGAAATATGAAACCATCGATGCAGGACAGATTGATGATTTGATGGCTCGTAAATCGGAGATTCGTGAACCCGCTGGTTGGGCAGATCAGGCCGCTAGAGCCACTCAAGATAATGTTGAGCCAGAGTCTACCGCTTCTGCAGAATCTGATGTGGAAACTCCACCAGCTTCAGAACACAAAGATAAAGATTAACGTTTTATCTGATAATCAAACCCCGACTTGTTCGGGGTTTTTTACTTACTGGCGAACACGTTTTGGATTGCCATTTCGATGAATAAGTTATTTATCGTTTTGCTATAACTCTTGAGCTTAGTGAGTGATAGGGGTAACGTATTCTTTGTTAATCCATTCTATATTCAGAGGCTTATGAAAATTCAAACCACAACCAAACAGCTTCAGCTTGACCAGCCTCAAGTGATGGGAATACTGAATACGACCCCAGACTCTTTTTCTGACGGTGGTCAATATACCACTGTACAGCGTGCACTTTTACGAGCCAAACAGATGATTGATGCCGGAGTCAGCATTATTGATATCGGTGGTGAATCGACACGTCCGGGGGCGCCAGAGGTATCGCTCGCCGAAGAGCTTGGACGAGTGATCCCGGTTATTCAGGCTATCCGCCATCATTATCCTGAAATTTGGATATCGATTGATACCAGTAAAGCGGAAGTTATGCGTCAGGCGGTACAAGCGGGCGCTGATTTAATTAATGATGTACGAGCGTTACAAGAGCCGGGGGCTTTGCAAGCCGCCGCCGATGCCCAAGTGCCAGTGTGTATTATGCATATGAAAGGCCAGCCAAGAACGATGCAAATCGCTCCTGAATATGATGATATTTTAAAAGAGGTGGATGAATTTTTAGTCGAGCGTATTGCCGCATGTGAGAAAGCGGGGATCCTACGCCAGAATATTATTCTGGATCCTGGATTTGGTTTTGGTAAATCACTGGAACACAATTATCATCTGTTAGCGAACTTAGAGGTATTTCACCATTTTGGTTTGCCTTTACTGGCTGGAATGTCTCGTAAATCAATGTTGTTTAAGCCATTAGGTAAAAAACCGGCACAATGCATGGTGGCGAGCGTGACGAGCGCAACATTAGCGGCTTTAAAAGGTGCGCAGATTCTTCGCGTACATGATGTTGAACAAACCGTAGAAGCATTGACGATCATACAAATGATGCAGCGTCATAAACATTAAGGAAGTATTATGTCTAACACTAGACGTTATTTTGGCACCGATGGTATTCGAGGCCGAGTTGGTGAGTATCCAATCACGCCTGATTTCGTTTTAAAACTTGGTTGGGCTGCGGGGCGCGTGTTGGCTCAGCAAGGCACCAAAAAAGTGATTATCGGTAAAGACACGCGAATTTCAGGTTATATGCTGGAGTCTGCATTAGAAGCTGGTCTAGCTGCTGCCGGGTTAAAAGCGATTTTCACTGGGCCAATGCCGACGCCTGCCGTTGCTTATCTTACCCAAACTTTTCGCGCCGAAGCGGGGATTGTGATTTCTGCATCGCATAACCCTTATTATGACAATGGCATCAAATTCTTCTCTTCTGCTGGGACTAAATTACCCGATGCACTGGAATTGGCCATCGAGGCTGAATTAGATAAACCGATTGAATGTGTTGAATCGGCTGAGTTGGGTAAAGCGACTCGTTTGGTCGATGCTGCTGGCCGTTATATCGAATTTTGCAAAAGTACTTTTCCTTCCACACTTAGTCTATCTGGTTTAAAAATCGTGGTCGATTGCGCTCATGGGGCAACCTACCATATCGCCCCTAATGTTTTTAAAGAGCTAGGTGCAGAAGTAGTCTCCATCGGCACTGAACCGAATGGTTTAAACATCAACGATCAGGTGGGTGCGACCGATGTTCGTGCCTTGCAACAGAAAGTGGTGGCTGAGCAAGCCGATTTAGGGCTGGCTTTTGATGGTGATGGTGATCGAATCATCATGGTTGATCATTTGGGGCATAAAATCGATGGCGATCAGATAGCTTATATCATTGCTCGTGATGCTCTGCGCCGAGGTGAGCTGAAAGGTGGGGTGGTTGGCACCCTAATGACGAATTTAGGCATGGAAAATGGCTTAAAGCAGTTAGGTATTCCATTTGTCCGCGCAGCGGTCGGTGATCGCTATGTAATGGAAAAACTGCTCGAAAAAGGGTGGAAAATTGGTGCTGAAAATTCAGGGCATGTGATTTTACTCGACAAAGTCACGACTGGAGATGCCATTGTTGCCGCGTTACAAGTGTTAGCCTCGGTTATTGACAGTAATTTGTCTTTATATGAATTATCGCAAGGTATGACTCTCTATCCACAAGTGTTAGAAAATGTTCGCTTTAGTGGGCAGAGCAAACCTCTTGAATCGACAGCGGTATTGGCGGCGGTAAAGCAGGTTGAATCTCAGCTCGGTGATAAAGGACGGGTACTGTTACGTGCGTCGGGCACCGAGCCTCTTATTCGAGTGATGGTAGAGGGCGAAGATGCCCAGTTAGTAAAAGCATCAGCGTTAGAGATTGCGGCGGCGGTCAAAGCCAATTGCTAAGTTTTTAGCATCTTTTTCTCTATTTTTTAATGGCGACCAATGTTAATAAATAGAGAGAATAGCGTTATCAATGCCGATTGTTGAGCCTTTTTTGACCGTTTGATTGATAAAAAAGACTTTTTTGCTAAATACCTCTTGTCAGCGAAACGGGCATTCGTTAGTATTGCGTCCGCCCTCGATGAGGAGGTCGCTAGCCTTGTTTAAGTCGCATGATTGAACGGCGCTGGCTCAACAATTTGGAACATAGGTGGAAGCAATGTTTACAGTTCTACTTGTGATTTACCTGTTGGCAGCGGTTGGTATTATCGGCCTAGTGTTGATTCAACAAGGTAAAGGCGCAGATATGGGAGCCTCATTCGGTGCCGGTGCTTCAAACACAGTGTTTGGTGCTGGTGGCTCAGGTAACTTTTTAACCCGAATGACTGCAGTTTTTGCAACCGCATTTTTTGTTATTAGCTTGGTGTTAGGCAATATGTCTACACACAAAACCGAATCACAATGGGTTGACCCGTTACAAGGTCATGTGGTCGAGCAAGCTGATAACTCAGTGAGTGATATTCCAGCCCCTAAAGGCGATGAGATTCCTCGCTAAACTTATCAAAAGATAAGTCAGGTTATGCCGAGATGGTGAAATTGGTAGACACACTAGCATGAGGTGCTAGCGCCTATGGTGTGAGGGTTCGAGTCCCTCTCTCGGCACCATTATTTACAAACTTGTAAATCACCTTGTAGCGCGTATAATTGCTTACAAGTCGGACGCGGGGTGGAGCAGCTTGGTAGCTCGTCGGGCTCATAACCCGAAGGTCGTCGGTTCAAATCCGGCCCCCGCAACCATTTACCTAAGTGGTAAATTGATGCAAGTTTGGCAGTGTTAACCTCACTGCAGTTGAGAATAATTTCTCAATTTATCAGGGTCCAGCAACAAAAAACCCCGACTTTCGGGGTTTTTTGTTATCTGAATTTCATCATGAAAATTTCAGGTGCTTGCTTGGAATTTAAATTGGGCTCTATGCCCTTTTTTTGTTTCTGGAGTGGTTTAAATGACTGGTTTAGAAAGACAACTTACTGAAATGCTTGAAGCGCCAGTAGCGGCAACAGGTTATGAATTAGTTGGATTAGAATTTGTGCGTGCTGGTGAACATTCAACACTACGTATCTATATTGATCATGAAAATGGCATCACCGTTGATGCTTGTGCTGAAGTTAGTCACCAAGTCAGTGCGGTACTGGACGTTGAAGACCCGATCACGGTCGCTTACAACTTAGAAGTATCCTCGCCTGGTTTGGAAAGACCACTCTTTAAAGCAGCACATTACGAGCAGTTTATAGGTCACGAGGTCAGCATTGTCTTAAAAATGGCTGTTGCTAATCGCCGTAAATGGAAAGGTATTATCCATGCGGTTGAAGGCGAAACGGTCACCGTTATTGCTGATGGGCAAGAAGAATATTTCGCCCTAAGTAATATTGCCAAAGCTAACCTGATCCCTAAATTTTAGTTCTCCTAGAGAATAGAGCTTAAGAGGCTATAACAATGAGTAAAGAAATTTTAGCGGTCGTTGAGGCGGTTTCTAATGAGAAAGCGGTACCTCGTGAACGTATTTTTGAAGCGTTAGAGACAGCTTTGGCTACGTCGACCAAGAAAAAACACGAAATGGAAATTGAGGTCCGTGTGGCTATCGACCGTAAAACGGGTGAGTTTGAAACTTTCCGTCGTTGGTTAGTGGTTGAAAACGTTGAGCATCCAACCAAAGAGATCTCGTTTGATGCGGCGAATTATGATGATGAAACGGTTCAGTTGGGTGATTACATTGAAGATCAAATTGAGTCAGTGACTTTTGATCGCATTACCACTCAAACTGCTAAGCAAGTGATCGTACAGAAAGTACGTGAAGCCGAACGTGCGCAAATTGTTGAACAGTTTATCGATAACGAAGGTGAGCTTGTCACTGGCGTGGTTAAGAAAGTTAACCGCGATAGCGTGATTGTTGATTTGGGTAATAACGCGGAAGCGGTAATTCTACGTGAAGACCAATTACCACGTGAAAACTTCCGCTCAGGTGACCGAGTGCGTGGTTTGCTCTTTAAAGTGGCACCTGAAGCTCGTGGTTTCCAACTGTTTATTACGCGCTCTAAACCGGAAATGCTTGCTGAACTCTTCCGTGTTGAAGTTCCAGAAATTGGCGAAGAGATGATCGAGCTAAAAGGCGCGGCACGTGATCCTGGTTCTCGCGCTAAAATCGCGGTGAAAAGTAACGATAAGCGCATCGACCCTGTCGGTGCTTGCGTAGGTATGCGTGGTGCACGTGTACAAGCGGTGTCTAGTGAGCTTGGTGGTGAGCGTATCGATATCGTGCTGTGGGATGATAACCCTGCGCAGTTCGTTATCAATGCGATGGCTCCTGCTGATGTTGCTTCGATCATTGTTGATGAAGACGCCCACTCAATGGATATTGCTGTTGAAGCCGATAATTTAGCTCAAGCGATTGGTCGCAATGGTCAAAACGTCCGCTTAGCCTCTCAACTTACTGGTTGGGAACTGAACGTGATGACGGTTGCAGATTTACAGAAAAAACATCAAGAAGAATCAACCGCCTCTATCGAGAAATTTATGAAGTACCTCGATATTGAGCAAGATTTTGCCGAGATGTTAGTAGAAGAAGGCTTCTCTACGTTAGAAGAGATAGCTTATGTTCCAGTAAGCGAGTTGCTTGAAATCGATGGTCTGAATGAAGAGATCATCGAAGAAATACGCGCTCGTGCCAAAGAGGCATTAACGACGATTGCCCTAACGCAAGAAGAGTCATTTGAAGGGCTTGAGCCAGCAGATGATCTGCTTGGTTTAGCTGGTTTAGAGCGTGATATGGCATTTAAATTGGCAGCGAAAGGAGTAGCAACTCTGGAAGATCTCGCTGACCAAGGCATCGACGATCTTGAAGGTATTGAAGGCCTAACCGAAGAGCGTGCGGGCGAATTAATTATGGCGGCTCGCAATATTTGTTGGTTTGGCGAAGACGCATAGTTTCAGCAGGGGAGGAAGCGGCATGACACAACTTACAGTTAAAGCACTGAGTGAAGAAATTGGTACGCCAGTTGACCGCTTATTAGAACAGCTTGCTGATGCAGGTATGGAAAAAGCGGGTTCAGATCATGTAAGTGAAGAAGAGAAACAAAAACTTCTTACTCATTTGCGTAAAGAACATGGTGAAGGTTCTGAGCCGACTCGTTTAACCCTCCAGCGTAAAACCCGCAGCACACTGAGTGTGAATGCCGGTGGTGGTAAAAGTAAGAATGTTCAGGTTGAAGTGCGCAAAAAACGGACGTATGTTAAGCGCAGTGTAATTGAAGATGATGCTAAACGTGAAGCTGAAGAAGCAGCGCAACGTGAAGCAGAAGAAAAAGCCAAACGTGAAGCCGAAGCAGCATTGAAACGTGAGGCTGAAGAAAAGGCTGCACGTGAAGCGCAAGAGAAAGCTCAGCGTGAAGCAGAAGAGAAGGCGAAGCGTGAAGCCGAAGAAGCTCAACGTGATGTACCGGTTGAAGTCAATCAAGCAAAACGTGAGCGTTCTGCACAAGATAAATCAAAGCAAGAAGCAGCACGAAAAGAGGCCGAACAATTAAAACGCCGCCAAGAAGAAGAGGCTCAGCGTAAAATTGAAGAGGAAAGTCAGCGTCAGCTAGAGATAGCACGCGAGTTGGCCGAAAAAAATAAAGATCGCTGGTCTGCTGAAGAAGAGAAAAAAGGCAATATGCAAGAAGATACAGATTACCATCTAACCACCTCAACTCATGCACGTGAGGCGGAAGATGAAGCAGACCGTCGTGAAGAAGGCGCTCGTCGTGCAGCCAAATTGAAAAAGACCAAATTATCCTCACGTGATGATAAACAAGAGCGTGGTTCACGTACTCGTGGCGGTAAAGCGGGACGTAAAGGTCGAATTAACAAACCTACATCAATGCAACATGGCTTCGATAAGAGCGCCGTTGTTGCTAAATCAGACGTTGTGATTGGTGAAACCATCGTAATTTCTGAGCTAGCCAATAAGATGTCGGTAAAAGCCACCGAAGTCATCAAAGTGATGATGAAAATGGGCGCTATGGCTACCATCAACCAAGTGATTGACCAAGAAACGGCTCAATTAGTGGCAGAAGAGATGGGACATAAAGTTATTTTGCGTAAAGAAAATGAGCTAGAAGAAGCCATTCTTTCTGATCGTGATAATAAGTTTGAACTGGTTTCTCGTGCTCCTGTCGTAACGATTATGGGCCACGTTGACCATGGTAAAACGTCAACGCTTGACTATATTCGTCGTACTCACGTGGCTGATGCCGAAGCGGGTGGTATTACCCAGCATATCGGTGCTTACCATGTAGAAACGCCTAATGGTATGATTACCTTCCTTGATACTCCGGGACACGCTGCGTTTACTTCAATGCGTGCTCGTGGTGCTCAAGCAACGGATATCGTTGTGTTGGTTGTTGCTGCAGATGATGGCGTAATGCCTCAAACGGTAGAAGCGATTCAGCATGCGAAAGCGGCAGGGGTTCCTCTTATCGTTGCGGTCAACAAAATCGATAAAGAAGCGGCTAATCCAGATAACGTGAAAAATGAGCTTGCTCAGTACGATATCATGCCTGAAGAGTGGGGCGGCGAAAACATGTTCGTCCATATCTCTGCTAAACAAGGCACCAATATTGATGGCTTACTTGAAGCGATTCTTCTACAAGCAGAAGTGCTTGAGTTGAAAGCCGTTAAAGAAGGTATGGCGTCAGGCGTAGTGATTGAATCTCGCTTAGATAAAGGCCGTGGTCCAGTCGCGACTGTGTTGGTTCAATCGGGTACCTTGAATAAAGGCGACATCGTTTTATGTGGTCAGGAATATGGCCGTGTACGTGCGATGCGTGATGAAGTCGGTAACGAGATTGAGCATGCTGGCCCATCAATTCCAGTTGAGATCCTCGGTTTATCTGGCGTTCCTTCTGCTGGTGATGAAGCAACCGTGGTTCGTGATGAGCGTAAAGCTCGTGAAGTGGCTAACTATCGTCAAGGTAAATTCCGTGATGTTAAACTCGCTCGTCAACAGAAGTCTAAACTTGAGAACATGTTCTCAAATATGGCGGCCGGTGATGTTGCTGAGTTGAACGTGGTACTGAAAGCCGACGTACAAGGTTCTGTAGAAGCGATTGCTGAATCACTGAAAAAACTATCAACTGATGAAGTTAAAGTGAACATTGTCGGTTCTGGTGTTGGCGGTATTACGGAAACGGATGCGGTATTAGCGGCAGCATCTAACGCTATCGTGGTTGGTTTTAACGTGCGTGCCGATGCCTCTGCTCGTCGTACGATTGAAGATGAAAATATCGATCTGCGTTACTACTCGATCATTTACCAATTGATCGATGAAGTGAAGCAAGCGATGAGCGGTATGCTTGCCCCTGAATTTAAGCAAGAGATCATTGGTCTTGCTCAAGTACGTGATGTCTTCAAATCACCAAAACTGGGTGCGATTGCTGGCTGTATGGTAACGGAAGGTACCATTAAGCGTAACAGTCCAATCCGTGTTCTACGTGATAACGTGGTTATTTATGAAGGCGAGCTTGAATCACTACGTCGTTTTAAAGATGATGTAGCTGAAGTTAAGAATGGTTACGAATGTGGTATCGGCGTTAAAAACTATAACGACGTACGCGTTGGTGACCAGATCGAAGTCTTTGAAATCGTTGAGATCCAGCGTACCATCGACTAGCAACTAAAATTGCATTTACGGTAATGTTAGGTTGTTGAATACACCATGGGGGGCTGGGAAACCATCCCCCCATTCTTTCTATTAGTGAGAAAAAATATGCCAAAAGAATTTAGCCGAACTCAGCGAGTGGCTCAGCAATTACAAAAAGAATTAGCGATGATTTTACAGCGTGAAGTTCGTGATTCACGTTTAGGAATGGTTACCATATCCGATGTGGAAGTCTCACGAGACTTAGCGTATGCGAAAGTGTTTGTGACCTTTCTTTGTATCGGAGAGCAAACACCAGAGTCTTGTATTAAAGCGCTGCGTGAGCACGAAGTGCACATTCGTATGATGCTTGGTAAGCGAATTCGCTTACGTCTAACACCAGAAATTCGTTTCCACTATGACAATACTCTTGTCGAAGGGATGCGGATGTCTAACTTAGTCACTGAAGTGGTCAATCAAGATAAACGTCGTCAACAAGATGCAGGTCGAGAGGACGAAGAGTAATGGCACGACGTCGTAAAGGCCGTGCAATTAACGGCGTCTTACTACTCGATAAAACCACGGGCATCTCATCGAACGATATACTACAGAAAGTGAAACGCCTCTATTTTGCTGAAAAAGCGGGACACACCGGTGCGCTTGATCCATTAGCGACGGGGATGTTACCGATTTGTTTGGGGGAGGCGACCAAGTTTTCTCAGTTTTTACTCGATTCGGATAAGCATTATCGTGTGATTGCTAAACTAGGTCAGCGCACTGATACCTCAGATTCTGATGGTCAAGTAGTAGAAACTCGTCCGGTCAATGTACAGCGTGAAACACTACTGGCTCATATTGCTTCTTTTCAGGGGCAAACCTGGCAAGTTCCTTCGATGTTTTCTGCCTTAAAACATCAAGGTAAGCCACTTTATGAGTATGCGCGCCAAGGGATTGAAGTGGCCCGTGAAGCTCGAAAAATCAATGTCTATGAGATCACCTTACACCGTTTTGAAGGCGATGAAGTAGAGATGGAAGTCCACTGTTCTAAAGGGACTTACATTCGAACGATTGTTGATGATTTAGGCGAGATGCTCGGTTGTGGTGCTCATGTCACCATGTTGCGCCGTATTGGAGTCGCCAATTACCCGTATCAAAACATGGTGACCTTAGAGCAATTGAATGCCTTGGTTGAACAAGCGCAGGGCGAAGAGAGTGAGAAGTATCAGCGATTGGATGAATTGCTACTGCCAATGGATACGGCTGTACAAGATTTGCCAGAGGTTAACCTGATTGCTGAACTTGCCCATATGGTTCAACATGGACAAGCGGTGCAAGTTTTCGGAGCCCCCACCGAAGGTCTGGTTAGAATGACCGAAGGGGAACAACGGCGTTTTCTTGGCGTAGGGCAAATTGATCAAGATGGAAAAGTCGCTCCGAAACGTTTAGTGGTTTATCCACAATAATCCGCTCAGGCTAAGCGAGTTTGCGCTTGTGTGTCTGCGCGTTATTCCCTATAATTCGCGCTCGCGTGTCGGCTGAATCAGAGATTGGCTGGCACAATAATAAACTTAACTCTTTAGGAGAGAATAATGTCTCTGAATGCAGAAACTAAAGCAGCAATCGTTGCTGAATACGCACGTGCCGAAGGCGATACTGGTTCACCAGAAGTACAAGTAGCACTACTGACTGCTTCTATCAACCACTTACAAGGTCACTTCAAAACGCACAAAGGCGATCACCACAGCCGTCGTGGTCTGCTACGTATGGTTTCAAGTCGTCGTAAACTTCTAGACTACCTAAAAGGTAAAGATCTAGGACGCTACCAAGACCTTATCAAACGTCTAGGCCTACGTCGCTAATCAGTGGCTGCATAGTACAGTTTGTTTAAAAAAGGGGCTAATGCCCCTTTTTTTGTTATCTAAATTTGGCATATCCCTAGCTAAGTAGTTTATACTACATCCCGTCCAACTTTGATGGTTGGCACGATTATTTCTCATCGCATTACAGTCACCCCAGTCGACCAGCAGGTCGCGGCTATTAAAAACAGATTAGGATCAGCGAGTCTTTTTTTACTAGTCGCGATTGGTAGTGCTTTGAGTCTTGTTCAATTTATCTAGGTCTCACCTAGAAAAGGAAAAACTTAATGTTCGAAAAACCAGTAGTGAAAACTTTCCAATACGGTAATCATACCGTGACGTTAGAAACCGGTGTAATGGCTCGCCAAGCGACAGCCGCTGTGATGGCGACGATGGATGATACCGCCGTTTTTGTTTCTGTGGTTGGTAAAAAAGACGCCGTAGAAGGACAAGATTTCTTCCCATTAACGGTTAACTACCAAGAGCGTACCTACGCTGCGGGTAAAATTCCTGGCGGTTTCTTTAAGCGTGAAGGTCGTCCTTCAGAAAGTGAAACGTTAATCGCTCGTCTTATCGACCGTCCTATTCGCCCTCTGTTCCATGATGCTTTTACTAACGAAGTACAAGTGATTGCCACGGTAGTATCGGTTAACCCAAATGTTCAACCAGATATCGTTACCATGATTGGTACCTCTGCTGCGTTAGCGATTTCTGGCATGCCATTTAATGGTCCAATTGGTGCTGCTCGTGTTGGTCATATCAATGGTCAATTGGTACTTAACCCAAGCCCGAAAGAGTTGGATCAATCACGTCTTGACCTTGTTGTTGCAGGTACGGAAGGCGCGGTATTGATGGTTGAGTCAGAAGCCGACATCCTTAGCGAAGAAGAGATGCTAGCCGCGGTGGTTTATGGTCACGATCAACAACAAGTGGTCATTAATGCCATCAATGAATTCGCAGCTAAAGTGGCTACGCCATCTTGGGATTGGGTTGCACCACAAGAAAATACCGCATTAAAAGAGAAAATTGCTCAGCTAGCTGAAGTTCGTCTAACCGAAGCGTACCAAATCATCGAAAAAATGGCGCGTTACGAGAAAGTCGCGGCGATCAAAGCTGATGTCATTGCGGCGATCTTGGCTGAAGATGATTCGCAAGATGTAATGAAAATTAAGAAGCTGCTAGGCGCACTTGAAAAACAAGTGGTTCGTGGTCGCATCATTGCGGGTGAAAAACGTATTGATGGTCGTGAAAAAGACATGATCCGTGCCTTGGATGTACGTACGGGTGTATTACCACGTACTCATGGTAGTTCTTTGTTCACTCGTGGTGAAACGCAAGCACTGGTCACGGCGACACTAGGCACTCAGCGTGATGCTCAAATTATCGATGAGTTAACGGGTGAGCGTAAAGATTACTTCATGCTGCATTACAACTTCCCTCCTTACTGTGTTGGTGAGACAGGTTTTGTTGGTTCACCTAAGCGTCGTGAAATTGGTCATGGTCGTTTGGCGAAGCGCGGTATCGCAGCGGTAATGCCTTCTGCAGATGAATTCCCGTACACGGTACGTGTTGTTTCTGAGATCACTGAATCAAACGGTTCATCATCAATGGCCTCAGTATGTGGTTCATCTTTGGCTCTTATGGATGCTGGCGTGCCTATTAAGGCTTCTGTTGCTGGTATCGCAATGGGCCTAGTCAAAGAAGACGAGAATTTCGTTGTTCTTTCTGACATTTTAGGTGATGAAGATCATCTTGGTGATATGGACTTTAAAGTGGCAGGTACCTCAAACGGTGTGACTGCACTACAGATGGATATCAAGATCGAAGGTATCACTAAAGAGATCATGCAGATTGCTCTGAACCAAGCGAAAGGTGCTCGTTTGCACATTCTTTCAGTTATGGATCAAGCGATTGCTGGTGCCCGTGATGATATTTCAGAATTTGCGCCTCGTATCCATACCATGAAGATCAGCTCTGAAAAGATCAAAGATGTGATTGGTAAAGGCGGTGCAGTGATTCGTATGTTGACCGAAGAAACGGGCACGACGATTGAAATCGAAGATGACGGTACGATCAAAATTGCTGCCACTGACGGTGATCAAGCGCAAGAAGCAATTCGTCGTATTCTGCAAATTACCGCGGAAGTCGAAGTCGGTAAGATTTATACGGGTAAAGTTGCTCGTCTTGCTGATTTTGGTGCCTTTGTAACGATTCTTCCTGGTAAAGATGGCCTAGTACATATTTCACAAATTGCAGATAAGCGTATTGAAAAAGTGTCAGACGTCCTTGCAGAAGGCCAAGAAGTACAAGTAAAAGTGTTGGAGATAGACCGTCAAGGTCGTGTTCGTTTGAGCATGAAAGAAGCGGTAGAGAAACCAGCAGAAGAAGCCAGTGCAGAAAACACTGCACCTGCGGCAGAATAATCGCTTAACGACAGAAGTGAAATAACAGTTTTCGCTTTTTCGTGATAAAGCATGTTATAAAGGGAGCCTATTCGCTCCCTTTTTTATTGATTAGGGGAACCACAGGAGTACTGATTTGTGAAATGGTTTCAAAGCGCTCTAGTAAGTGTCATGATTTTGTTATTGGCTGGATGCGCCGTAAAAGGTGGTTCTCAAGCAACGCACTGGGTTTATCCACCGATGGCGATTCCCTTGCAATCCACGATTCAGCAGGAAGTGCAGATTGCTCGTTTAAGCCAATTATTGCAGCGTACCGATTTGAACGATGAACTGCGAGCAAAAATGTTTTTTGAACGTGGCAATGGCTACGATAATCTCGGACTGCGAGATCTAGCACGATTAGACTTTACTCAGTCATTGGCCTTAAACCCGGCTCAACCAGATATTTTTAATTTGCTCGGGGTTTATTATACCGAAGCAGGTGAATTTGATGCTGCCTATGAAGCATTTGACTCTACTTTAGAACTTGATCCAAGCAACGAATATGCCCTTAGAAACCGCGCTATCGCCCTGTATTATGGTGACCGTCCAGAGCTCGCGTTACAAGATATTCAAGCTCATTATCAGCAAGACCCGAGCGACCCTTTTCGCGCTTTGTGGCTCTACATTATTCAATCGGATGTCAATCCACAGCAAGCGAAGCACGATTTATTGAACCGCTATCAAGATCATGATGAACAGTGGGGCTGGGTATTGGTTGGCGTGATGCTGGATGAGATTCCACAAGATCAGGTGTTTAAAGCGCTATTAAGCACCACCCGTGATAATACCTTATTGGCACAGCAGCTCACCGAGGCGTACTTCTATCTTGGTAAACGTTATCAAATGGAAGATAACTTTGCACAGGCTATTTCGCTGTATAAATTAGCGATTGCTTTTAATGTCTATGAGTATGTTGAGCATCGTTATGCCTTTATTGAATTAGGCCGTATGTATCATGATTTACGAGAAGCTCATTTAGCCAAAGCGCGAGTCGCACAATAACGCGATTTACGGACGCCCAAGCCAATTTTTATGAGTTGGGCGTCAGAGAACTATTGATAATGAACGTCTAATCCTGGTAATTGATGCCAATAACCATTGCATTGATGGTTGTCTAACCGTTGAGGATGCTCGGCGTTTTGATTGGCTTTAAACGTATCGATAAGTGAAAAAGTCTCCTGCCCTAATGGACTAAGACGAACGACATCAACGAATCCTTGCATGCCCGCTTGCTCATTGATTAAGTTATAGCAATAGCCAGATTGAGTTTGAATGCCATTGAGGTTAAAGACGGCTTGCCCCTCCTGACTGGTGACCTGAATACCCGTCGGATAGCGAATACAACAGGTTTGACACTCGTCTTTGGCTAGGTTTTCTGCGCGCGCGGTGAAACAACGGGCCGAATAGGCGAGTGGTAAATAACCATGCGCAAACACCTCGGTGGTAAATTTGCCACGAATATTCAAATCATCACACTGATTCAACACATTGATTAACCATTCACGCGATAACTCGACGGGCATACACCAGCGAATCATACCTTGTTGTAGAAACCGTTTGAGCACATAAGCGTTATAACAATTGATAGCAGGACCAACGACAAACGGGACGCCTTGTTGATAAGCAAGCTGAATCGCTGCCACGTCATTCGCTTCAATAGTAAACTCACCATTATCAATGTACTTCTTCATCAGATTGATTTCACTGGGCGCTTCTAAGAGCGCCATGGTCGAGAGGACGACTTCTTTTCCTGCTGCCGCGAGCTGCTTGGCAATATCAAACCAATCGCCCGCTTTCATTTCGCGACGTTTCGAACAGACGGTTTCGCCTAAATAAACGATATCCGCTGAGCTAGATAGAGCGTGTTGATAAAACGATTCGACGTCTGTCTTGGGCCAAAAATACAGTAATGGGCCTAAAGCGTATTTCATGATTTTCTATCCTATCATTGCCACTGTCGATGGTATGCACCGAGTGTGGTTTGTCTTCCTTCCGACACATTCGCTAAGCAGTTATCCCATTCCGTTCGAACTTGGTAGCGCTCTGGTGCAGCAAGATAGCTATCAATGGCTGCACGCCAAGTTTTCGTCACTTGTTCAACGTAAGCAGGGCTGCGCTGTCGTCCTTCAATTTTGACCGAGGCAACGTTAGCCGCAAACAATTCAGGTAACATAGACAAGGTATTTAAACTGGTGGGCTCTTCAAGTGCATGATAATGCTTAGATTGACCGGCGATATCACTGATAAAGCGTCCTTTACACAGGGTCGGGTAGCCCGCATTTTCACCATGCGTATAGCGGTCGATAAGAACATTATTTAAGCGAGATTCAAGCCCATTAGCGGTTTCTTGCCAGCGAACATATTTGGCTGGTGAGCAAGCGCCAACCGTATTGGGAGACTCGCCGGTTAGGTAAGAAGACAGATAACAACGACCTTCGGACATAATGCATAAACTGCCAAAAGCGAAAACTTCTAGCTCTACACCGGAAGGGATTGTCCGAGACAGTTGCTTTACTTGATGAATGGAGAGTACTCGAGGCAGCACAACTCGCTTAATATTAAACTGTTGTTGGTAGTACTCAATTGCTTTTACATTCGTCGCTGAAGCTTGTACCGAAAGGTGCAGCTCCATATCCGGGTAATGTTGTGTCGCGTAATCGAGTAAGGCAATATCAGCGATGATCAAAGCATCAACACCAGAGTTTGCTGCATTATCGACGGCTTGCGTCCAACGCTGAAATCCCTCTGGATGAGCGAAAGTGTTTAAAGCGACATGAACTTTTTTATGTCGGTCATGGGCATATTGGATCGCTTTATCGAGTTTGTTACCACTGAAATTGAGTCCTGCGAAGTGCCGGGCATTGGTCTCATCTTTAAATCCGAGATAGACCGCGTCTGCGCCACAATCAACGGCGGTTTTTAGGGCGGGTAAATTACCCGCTGGGCAGAGTAGTTCCATTGCTCATTACTGTTTTTTGATAAATGTGCGTTAGTGTAGGAATTATTCTGTGTTAGGGAATTGATATAAGGCAGGTTTCACTCAATCAATGGCTATTTTAAGTGATTCAAAGGGAAGAAAATTCTCGGATTATTGATCATCAATGGTGACGAGAGTAGCCGGACGGAGTGCTTTAGTGGCTACGGCGATGCTGGGAAAAAAGTACTTCAACCTCTTCTTTAGGTAGGGGACGATAAAAATGAAAACCTTGGATCGTATGGCAATGAAGGTTAGATAATAGTATCGCTTGTTGTTGAGTTTCAACGCCTTCTGCTACCACGATTAGATTGAGGGATTGACCCAGTTTAATAATGCTTTCGATCACCGTGATCTGTTTGGGTAAGTTATCCATATCGCTGATAAACGATCGATCAATTTTTAATTCGTCGATCGGGAAACGGGCTAAATACGCTAGCGATGAATAGCCAGTTCCAAAATCGTCAATCGATAAGCTAAAGCCTAATTTTTTTATCGCACTGAGCATTTGCAGAGTATGTTCACTACCACTCATGATCGCGCTTTCGGTTAATTCAAAGGTAATATAACGAGGATTTAACTGTGTTTGGCGAAGTAACTTAGTCAGATAATCGATCAACTGTGGGTTGGCAAATTGTTCAGGCGAGATATTGATCGCGACATTGCCTGGCAGTAGGTTTTGCTGCTCCCAACGCTTGACGGTAGTAAACACTTCACGGATCACCACTCGGCCCAAATGTTCGATTAACCCGGCTTTTTCTGCGACCGGAATAAAAGCCCCAGGACTGATGTACCCTTCAATCGGATGCTTCCAGCGTACCAATGCCTCAGCACCATTAATACTAAAATCACGAGCGTTGACTTTGGGTTGATACCAGACTTCCAAACCATTTTGTTGCAAGGCTTTTTGCAGCTCAATTTCCAGCCACAAGCGCATGCGCGCTTCTTTGTTCATTTGATTATCAAACTGCACCAAGCGGTTACGGCCACGCTCTTTGGCTTCGTACATGGCAGTATCGGCATTTTGTAGTAGAACGCGAGCATTGTGGCCATCACCGGGGTAAACCACGCTGCCAATAGAGCAGGCCAATCGTTTACTAAAGTGATGCAAATCAAAAGGTTGATTAATTAAGTTGATGATCCGTTCAGCGAGAATCTCACCGCTGTGGCGATGCTCTGGGTAAGGTAAAATAAGCGCAAATTCATCCCCACCCAGATGACCGAGTATCGCTTGCGCCGGAAGTAGGCGTTTTAGACGAATTGCCACTTCTTTAATGACGTTATCGCCGATATGGTGTCCTAATGAATCATTAATATTTTTAAAGTTATCAATGTCGAGATAGAGCATGATCAACGGCGTATGTTGTTCAATAAGATGATCAAGGCGTTTGATAAAACCAGCGCGCGTATAGACACCACTTAACGAATCCACATACCCTTCATCGGCCGGATAAGACGATGAAAGAGGGGGCATTGTCGATTTATCTTCCATAACCACCAGCTGTACATGACTACCGAACAGTGGCGTTCTGACCGCGCTTAACTGGACTCTTTTAGGAGGGCCGTAATCAGCATGTGTAAAACAGTGGATAGGATTGATCAGCAACTGTTGAACTAAGGTGTGATTAAAACCACTTTGGTTACTTTCATCGCTAAATAATGATGAGAGTGTTTCTCCCAGCAAATCCTGTGTTTCATCGAAGCCAAGTAAGCGCGCTGCAGAAGGATTCGCGGCCAATATACAATCATCTTCAATTAAGAAAACCCCTTCATTAAGGAGTGCACTGAGTGCGCTGAACTTAAGTTCAGATTCTTGCAGTGAATGTAAGAGCCGGTGTTGTTCTGAGGTCTCTAAGGCATGAACAATAATATAATCAGGGTGGTGAGGCGTCTGAATCAGTGGTGTAATATTGAGGTGCCATTGACTCGTGCTACGTGATGGATGATTGAGAGTTAATGTCAGTTCTTGTGCCTGTCCAGCAAAGGCATTGATATAATAAGGTTTTACTTGCTGATAGAAAGCGTCTCCGAACGTATCGCTATCATTCATACCAATCAATTCAAAGCAAGTTAAACCGGTTAGTTCGGCATAACGCTCATTGATTAAAACATAGTGATGTTGGTTATCTAAAATAGCCATAAACGCCGGACTAGAATCGGCAAGATGGCCAAACCAATAGGATAAATCTTGAGCGGCCATCAAAATATGACCAATGCTATACAGTATGTGCTATTCACGGTAAGAATTACTCATCAGAAACCCATCAACTATAACCTTGATTTGATACGCTGGAAAGCGTCATTGCTCATCTTAATCGATAACCATTTTTTGATGCATAACAGGTATTGTGACCTTAACATCCATTATGATGGGCGTTCAGTCTCTTAAGGTAACGGATAATACGCGTGATAAACAAGATTCGTCGTCAACTCGTACAAAACGCCCCATCAATTTTGCGATCTCCAGTCCATTTATTGCCTCATCGAGTACAAAAAACAGCCTTGTTAGAGGGGCTGAAGTTAGTGTTTCAAGAAGCACTCGCTGATGGCGATTTTGAGTTTCTTGAGGGAAAATGGCTTAAAATCGAAATACATGATCTCGCATTACGTTGGTTTATTAGCTATCAACATCCGCAGTTAATTGTGGCCGATCGCCCTTGCCAAGAAGATGTCAGTTTTAGTGGGTATTTGAATGATTTTATTTTGATTGCTGGTCGTAAAGAGGATCCTGATACCTTGTTCTTCCAAAGACGTTTGTCGATTGAAGGAGATACCGAATTAGGATTGGCTGTCAAAAACTTGATGGATAGTGTGGATCTTGAACAATTACCTCCAGTATTGCAAATTTTGCTTCACCAGTTGGCTGATTTTGTGCATAAAGGCATGCAGATGCCAAACACACAAAATGAGGTAATGAATGCTTATTCGAACTGAAGCTCCTGCGGATATTCTCGCTGTTGAGCGATTATTAAGCGCGGTATTCGCTACCAATAGTGAAGCTAATTTGGTGACATCACTACGTGAGAATGGACGTCGAACGCTGTCATTAGTGGCTTGTGACGAGCAAGGAGAGATTGTCGGCTACGCTCTGTTTAGTCCAGTGACACTCAATGGTGAGGATCTCAACTGGCAAGGGTTAGCACCATTAGCCGTGGCGAAAGAACATCGCCAGCAAGGCATCGGTGCATTGCTGGTGAATGAAGGGTTAAGTTCACTCGGTGAGCTTGGTTATCCTGCTTGTGTGGTGTTAGGTGATCCTAATTACTATCAACGGTTTGGGTTTAAAGAAGCACAGACTCATGGTTTTTCTTGTCCATGGCCTGAGCTTGCCTCTGCTTTTCAAGTGGTCGCTTTATGGGAGGATGCCTTCATTGATCGTCAAGGTATCATTGAATATTGCCCTGAATTTACCGATGCCTTTAAGCATTTAGATAAGTAACAGAATAGCTCTCAATACTTCCGCTATAGGCTTGATGGTCGATATTTGTTAGCATATGCAGATAAATTTCGTGAAGTAGAACACTATGTTTGAGCAGCAACATTATTTACAAGCGATGGGTATTCAAGAGTGGCAGCTTATTCATCCACAGCGATTGGCTGGCTACTCCCCCCCGATAGAGTCTCTCGATAAACAGTGCCGATTATTATTGGTTAGCTCGCTTTTGCCTTCCGGTTCACAATTGGTTTGGTTGGAACGAGTATTAAACAGTTTTAATCTCAATTTATCACAAGCCAGACATGTCTATCCTCAGCAACTCTGTCAATTGGAACTCAATGATCTGCAATGGATATGGTATGTCGATTGTCAAGCAAGTGCCGTCACAACGGCAAATGCATTACACACGCCAGCGTTAAGCGAGGTTGAAGGCAACACGCATTATCGACGAGATTTATGGCAACAAATCTGTGCCTACGGAGCGCAATAAATAATGAGTATCCATTTTGTTCCCCTTTCTGTTGAACATTTACGCCAAGTTTGGTCGATAGAACAACAGGCTCATTCTCACCCTTGGTCACAGAGCATGATTAATGATTTAGCTAGCCGTGGCGCATGCCATCGAGCTATGTTACTTAACGATCAGCTATTGGGGTACTATTATGCGCAGCATGTTGTCGGTGAAATTACCTTACTTAACTTAGCGATTGCGCCAAGTGAGCAGGGTAAAGGTTACGGTAAGCAATTGATTGAAGACTTTATTCAGCAAGGTGAGCGCTTGCAAGCACAAAGTGCTTGGTTAGAAGTGCGAGCGAGTAACCAACGCGCTTTTCAGCTGTATCAAGATGCAGGTTTTAACGAGATTGATCGACGTTTTAATTATTACCCGACCGAGCATGGCAAAGAAGATGCGATCATCATGAGTTATTTCTTCCTTTGATTTCTTCATTCACTAATACTTCAGCGTTGTGGGTATCGCGCTCTTTTTATTCATCGCTAAGACGTTTTTGAGTAACAATGGTGAGTAAATCGTTGCTCAAGTTCTTGACAGGTCAACGGCTTATCAAACAAATAACCTTGAAACTGTGTGCAACCCATAGTTTTTAGTGCTTCTAGCTCGAACTTATCTTCAACGCCCTCGGCAATCACTTGCAAATCAAGACGTTTGGCAATCAATAAAATAGTATCGACAATCGCCTGTGCGCTAGGATCTAAGTGTAATTGGGTAACAAAAGAACGATCGATTTTTAATACGTCAACCGCAAGATCTTTTAAGTAGCGTAGCGATGAATACCCCGTGCCAAAATCATCAATCGCCAGATGCAGCGACTGACTTTTTAGTAGGGCAATTTTTTGAATGGCTTCATCGATATTCTCTAACAGTAAGCCTTCAGTGATTTCTAACTCAATATAATCACCACTGATCCCGCTTTGCTGCAAAGTTGCGACGATATGCTCTACAAAAGAAGCCTGTGAAAATTGAAGAGGGCTAATATTGATCGCTAGACGACGAAAATGTTCAGGAAGCACGCCACGTTTTTGCCATTGAGAGAGTTGATAACAAGCTTGCTCGATGATCCAGCGGCCAATCGGTAAAATCTGTCCGGTCTCTTCGGCGACCGGCATAAAAATACCGGGAGGAAGTAACCCTTTTTCTGGATGATGCCAACGGATTAACGCTTCGACACCGATCAATTGATGCTGCTCATTCACTTGTGGTTGGTAATAAAGCTCTAATTGATGGAATTGCAAAGCTTCATGAAGCCCCTTCTCTATATCAAGAAACGTCTCTACTTGCGCCTGCATTTCGGGTTCATAAAATAAATATTTATTTCGCCCACAGATTTTTGCACGATAAAGGGCGGTATCCGCTTGTCGAAACACATCTAAACTGGTGACCCCTTCAGAAGGGAAGGTGGCAATGCCAATGCTGGCAGTACAATACAGCTGGTGGCCATCGATCGAGTGAGGATTAGCCAACAAAGCCAGTAACTGCTGAGCGATACTGGAAATTTGTTGATAAGGTAAACTAGGAATAATGATTGCAAATTCATCACCACCGACTCTAGCGGCAGTATAACTATGGTTTGCCCAAGCTTGTAAACGGTGGGCAATGGATTGAATTAAGGTGTCACCAATCGTGTGTCCTAAAGAATCATTAATGGTTTTAAAGCGGTCTAAATCTAAGTAAAAAAGCGCACCCGTTTGCTGGCGTTGATGTGCGTATTCAATCGCTTGAGTCAGTGTTTGCAGCAATAGTCCTCGGTTAGCTAATCCAGTTAAGCCGTCGTAGTAGGCTAAATAGTTTAGTTTGGCTTGCGCTTTTTCTTTGTCTTGCCATAAAGAATGAAAGCTAGAGGCAAGCTCGCTTAATTCATCTTTGGGGCGTAGTAAATTGGTGGGGATGGGTGATTGAGCCGTAGGTAATGAACGTACCCAGTCAATTAAGCTGGTGATAGGACGCGAGAGTTTGCGGTAAAAAAAGGCCAGTAAAATAACCGTTAATAACGTATTACGCAGTAAGTCAAACAGAATCACTCGGGTGGTTTTGGCGATAAACGCATGAGCAATGCTATTGCCATCAATCATAAAAGTCAGTTTGCCGACCACAATCTGTGAATCGGGTTGATGTAATTCACTGACAAAAACTGGACTTTCAGGTGTAAGGTAACTCACCAAACCGTTTATCATTAATGAGTGATGACTGATAGGTCGTTGCTGCTTAGCCAGTACATCACCAAAATCATCAATCACTGCTGCGTTAATGATGGCAGGATCTGTCATTAAAGAAGAGACCACTTGCTCTGCCAATAGATGATTAAGGTGGTAAGCCGCTTGGCTGGCATTGGTGTAATTTTGCACGAGTTTGAATTGATAATATTCTTCAACTCGTTTTTGTTCATGATGCAAATCGACCAAAGTATGGTACATGCTAAAGCACAGGCCAACCAACACGGAGACCCAAAATACGGTGTTCGCTTGTCGAAACGCAAGGGAGTTGATAGGCTTTAATGTCATCAGCGTTGAATCTATTTTTAGGTGTTTAGTATTTATAGTTCATAATGATAGATAAATTAACTTTTCTGATTAAATAATGCGATACGCCTTTAGTTGCTCCAAGCCTTAAGATCAGCGAGAATATCCGATAATTTGAACCATAAGGTCGACACCTCGCATTGAGTTAGCTGTCGGCCGAAAAAGAAGATACCTTGCATGTCAACGACTCCTTTTATCGGCGAAGTCTCAAAGCGCCGAACCTTTGCTATTATTTCGCACCCCGATGCGGGTAAAACTACCATTACCGAAAAAGTCTTATTATTTGGACGCGCTATTCAAACCGCAGGTACAGTAAAAGGCCGTGGTTCTGCACAGCATGCTAAATCTGACTGGATGGAGATGGAGAAAGAGCGCGGCATTTCTGTCACCACATCGGTAATGCAGTTCCCTTATCAAAATGCGTTGGTCAATCTCCTTGATACTCCCGGACACGAAGATTTCTCGGAGGATACCTATCGGACATTAACCGCGGTCGATTCATGTCTGATGGTGATCGATGCGGCAAAAGGGGTTGAGGATCGAACGCGTAAGTTGATGGAAGTTACTCGTCTGCGCGATACGCCAATTATTACCTTTATGAATAAATTGGACCGCGAAATTCGAGATCCGATGGAGCTGCTCGATGAGGTCGAAGATGAGCTAAACATTGCTTGTGCACCGATCACATGGCCGATTGGTTGTGGTAAGGCGTTTAAAGGGGTATATCACATCCATCGTGATGAAACCATTTTATACTCTTCTGGACAGGGACATACTATCCAAGAGCAACGAGTGATCAAAGGGCTAAATAACCCGGAGTTAGATACTCAAATTGGGACTGATTTAGCCAATCAATTACGTGAAGAGTTAGAGTTGGTGTTGGGTGCCTCTCACGAGTTTGATCTTGATCTCTTTATGCAAGGTGCGCTGACGCCGGTATTTTTTGGTACCGCACTCGGTAACTTTGGTGTTGATCATATGCTCGATGGGCTAACCGAGTGGGCTCCTGCGCCTTTGGCTCGTCAAGCAAATGAGCGCGTGGTTGAAGCGACGGAAGAGAAGTTCTCCGGTTTTGTCTTTAAAATTCAAGCCAATATGGATCCTAAACACCGAGATCGTATTGCCTTTATGCGCATTGTTTCTGGGACGTACAAACAGGGCATGAAGATGAATCATGTTCGCCTTGGTAAGCAAGTCAGTATTTCTGATGCGGTGACCTTTATGGCTGGTGACCGCTCACGTGCCGAAGAAGCTTTCGCTGGAGATATCATTGGTTTGCATAACCACGGTACGATTCAAATTGGCGATACATTTACCCAAGGTGAATCATTGAAATTTTCTGGGATCCCTAACTTTGCTCCAGAGCTGTTCCGTCGCATTCGTCTGCGCGATCCTCTTAAACAAAAACAGCTACTGAAAGGGCTAGTGCAACTCTCTGAAGAGGGAGCCGTGCAAGTTTTCCGTCCACTGCAAAATAACGATTTGATTGTTGGTGCGGTGGGGGTACTGCAGTTTGACGTGGTCGTGGCACGTTTGAAATCAGAATACAATGTGGAAGCGATTTACGAAGGCGTCAATGTGGCAACCGCGCGTTGGGTTGAGTGTGCTGACGCGAAGAAGCTCGAAGAGTTTAAGCGTAAAAACCAAAGTAATTTAGCTCTGGATGGCGGTGATAACTTAGCGTATATCGCTCCAACCATGGTTAACCTTAACTTAGCGCAAGAACGTGCTCCGGAGATTATTTTCCGAGCGACACGTGAACACTAGCGGCATCGTTAACGGATGAGTAATAAAAAAGCCGATGGATTGTTCATCGGCTTTTTTGATTGGGCTTATTTCTTTTTCTTGGTTTTTTTCTTTACGCTTTTGGCGGCAACTTTCTTTTTACTCTCGTCTTTTTTCTTTTTCTTAAACACTGATTTTTTATGTGTTGGGCGTAATCCATCAATAAAGCGTTCTTTAATCTCTTCTTTTACATAGCGAGCGACACGATCCATCATCATTTGATCATGCGCTTCGACTAAAGAGATCGCATTGCCTTTTTTACCGGCTCGAGCAGTTCGACCAATACGGTGGAGATAGACGTCTGCACTGCGTGGCATATCAAAGTTAATCACGTGGCTGACATCGGGAATATCAATGCCTCGCGCAGCAACATCGGTCGCAAGTAGGATATTGATATCGCCTTCACGAAAACGACTGATGGCATTATTACGTCGATCTTGTGGCATTTCACCTTGGATCCAAGCGCAAGGGATTTGAGCCCGCTCTAACTCTCCGCGTAGTTCTGCTAAACGTTCACGAGTTTTGATAAACACGATTGAACGCTCAGCTTGCTGGGTAAGAATCACTTTCAATAGCTCGAGTTTATGCTTCATGCTGTCAGCACGATGATACCACTGTGCGATTTTTTTTCGTTCACGACGAGGCGGCTCTGCGGTAATTTCTGCTGGATTATTCAGGAGATCCGCGGTAAACCCTTCAACACCACGGCCTTCTAAGGTCGCGGAAAAGAGCAAGGTTTGTTTACGCCAGCGGCATTCGGCGGCTAAACGGTCGACCACAGGACCAAAGCCCATGTCCAGCATGCGGTCTGCTTCATCAAGGATCAACCACTCAATCGCTCGGCAATCAAAGCGCTCAGCGTTAATGTATTCAAGCAGACGCCCCGGCGTAGCCACTACAATATCTTGTGTGGTCGCTAAAATATCGGCGTGTTCTTGATATTGCACACCACCAGTGATGGTGAAGATATTCAGCCGAGTATGTTTGGCGAGCTGACGAGCTTGCTCAGTGATCTGCATCGCTAATTCACGTGTTGGGGTTAGGATCAGCATGCGCGCTGGTCCCGGTTTCTTACGTGGAAAATCTTGTAAATATTGCAGAGCTGGAATCACAAACGCTGCCGTTTTTCCGGTGCCTGTTGGAGCAGAGGCAAGAATATCTCTACCGTCCAGGGCGTGGGGAATCGCCTCCTCTTGCACTTGAGTTGGGCGTTCGAAGCCTAATTCTTTAATCGCATCAAGGAGATTGTCATCCAGTTCTAGGTCAGCAAAGGTTTTAGTCACAGTTTATTTACTCCGCAAGGCTCGGGCTGAATAGTCTAAAATAGAGGGCGCACATTATAGTTGGATCCTCGTCTAGATCACATCTTTAATTACACCATCTTAAGATAAAAAGCACGGGTAAGCTGAATAAATGCTTCACTATAGTCATTGGATTCACGAATGATCAGCTCGCTAGCTTGTAATGGTTGATGAATTCGGCTCAGTTCAAATAATAGCCGTTGAATCGGTTTGTGTGGTGTGGTCCTAACTTGACAGAGTCGAGTTAAATACCAACCTTGTTGCTGCGCTTGATCAATAAAAACTTGCCCTTCTTGCTGAGGTAAAATCAAGCTGGCGGTACCTTGCACGGATAAATGTTGTGCGAAACCGTCTAGTAATTGTTGGTGAGACAGTGTTTCTGTGTGGCGTGCGATCGCTCGCGTTTGTTGTTGAGCGGGTTGCCCGCTATTAAAATAGGGCGGGTTACAGATGATGGCATCAAACGACTGAGTAAAACGCAAGGTGGTAATATCACCATGCCTCACTTCAATGCGTGACGACCATACTGAGCGACGAATATTATTTGAAGCGGCTAAAAATGCTTGTTGGTCAATATCGACAGCGCAAATTTGGCTATTGGTAAAGCGTTGCGCACACATCAAGCTTAATAAGCCAGTACCACAACCGATATCCAGTAAACGATCGGGTGGTCGGCTGAAAGCCCAAGCTCCCAAGAGTACGCCATCAGTACTGACGGGCATCCCACTGTGTCCTGTTTCAATGGTAAATTGCTTAAAATGAAAGCCTTTGGTTATCGGTAAATCAGTATTCATTAAATATCGCTATGGATTTGTTTTTAGAAAGTTAAGCTACTGTTGGTTTTTTGTTTGGTGTTTTATGCTGGTCAACACCGGAACGTTTGGGGTGATAATTGAAATATCATTCCGTTAATGTTTTTAAAGTTAGTGTATTCAACTGCTATTGAACCTTCGGTATAAATTAATGTAGTGTTTTTCCCTTAGCTATTGCGAAATGCGGATAGGTTGTTCATTATTCGCCTTCACTAAAAATTAGATGGCTTGTACTGTCTAAAGATGCACACACAACATTCATTAAATACGTAATATAAGGGTTATCTGTGAAACAGACGTTAAAATTAACAGATATTGCCGCATTAGGCTTTATGCTATTTGCCTTCTTTTTAGGCGCAGGCAACATTATCTTTCCGCCATTAGCGGGTCAACAAGCTGGGATAAACTTGATGTCCGCCATGAGTGGCTTTTTATTGACGGCGGTAGGACTGCCTTTAGTGACGATCATTGCGGTGGCGATCGCTGGAGGCAGTTGGAATCACCTCACTAAAGATCTCCCCGCCAAAGTGGCGACACTGATTGCTGTATTGATCTTCATTATTATTGGTCCGGCTTTTGCTGCGCCACGAACCGGGCTCGTTGCTTATGAAATGGCCGTTAGTCCGCTCTTTGCTGATAGCTCCCAAGCTCACCTGACTATTTTTTCGATCCTTTTCTTTTTGGTGGCGATGTTTTTCTCTTGGTCGCAAGGGCGTTTAATTGATTTGATCGGTAAAGTGTTGACACCGGCCTTATTTATCGGTCTTGTAGTGTTGGCGATTGGCGTATTCCTAGACCCTCAAGGCGATTGGATGCCGGCCACCGGGCCTTATGCTACTCAGCCTTTCACTAAAGGTTTCTTGGAAGGTTACAACACCATGGATACCTTAGCAGCCTTGATGTTTGGGATGTTAATTGTTGATGCCTTGCGTAGTAAGGGCATCACCGAGCAGCGAGCGACGACGAAATACCTCATCAGTTCAGCCTTTATTGCTGCCTTTGGTCTTGCTTCGGTGTACATTTCTCTGTTTTATCTTGGCGCAACCAGCTCAGCCATCGCGGGTGGGGCGGACAATGGTGGCTTTATATTGAGCCAATATGTCCAAGCTTTATTTGGTCCTTATGGTCAATTAGTCTTATCCACGATCGTGCTTTTAGCCTGTTTAACGACGGCGATTGGTCTTATTTCTGCATGTTCTGACTATTTCTGCTCCTTGACGCCTCTTCCATACCGCGCTTGGGTAGTGATTAATGGCGTTGCTTGTGCAGTGGTTGCTAATGTTGGTTTATCTCAGCTGATTGCTTTATCGATTCCAGTCTTGGTTGCGCTTTATCCTGTCGCGATAGCTCTGGTGGTTCTCGCCTTTGTGCGCCACAAAATGCCGAATCCTAAAGTGGCATTTCGAGTCGTGACCTTGGTTGCGTTCTTGTTTGCTTTAATTGATGCTGCTCAGGTTGTCGGGCTTGATATGTCAATGTTCGACATGTTGCCACTGTTTGATGTTGGTATGGGTTGGGTTTTACCGTCTTTAGCGGCGCTAATATGCATGTTCTTTATGGCTCGCTCAGTGGTAGAACAATCTTCTAATGATGTCGCTTAGTGGCACTGTTGATTGGGCGTATTAATGAGGAGTCTCTCCTCTAGGTACCAAAAGTGCTTTACCGCCATTCATCCGAGTGATGGTTAATGGCGGCTTGTCGCTAAAATCAAACTTTCCCCTCGGCGGAGTCGTTGACTCCGCCTTTTTTCTAGACAACTTTTCCTGTATCTTCGTCACATTTTTCAGTAGAATTCTGCGGTTAAATTCTATTCATAAAGTCAAAATAACTATGTTTGAAATCAATCCGATTAAAACCCGTATCCAGGACGTGTCACAGCGCACATCGATCCTCAGGGGGTATCTTTGACTATGACGCTAAGCAAGAGCGTCTAGAAGAAGTCAATGCTGAACTTGAACAACCCAATGTCTGGAATGAACCTGAGCGCGCACAAGCGTTAGGCAAAGAGCGATCTTCGTTACAAGCGGTAGTGGAAACCATTAACCAGCTTGAACAGGGGGTTGATGATGTCGAAGGTTTACTTGAACTGGCGATTGAAGCTCAGGATCAAGAAACGTTTGATGAAGTTTTGCCTGAACTCGAAGAGCTTGAAGCGAAACTCGCGCAATTAGAGTTTCGGCGTATGTTTTCTGGTGATCACGATGCTGCGCATTGCTACATTGATTTGCAAGCTGGTTCTGGTGGTACAGAAGCTCAAGACTGGACGTCAATGCTGTTGCGGATGTATTTGCGTTGGGCGGATGATAAAGGCTTTAAAACCGAAGTGATTGAAGTTTCCGAGGGTGATGTTGCTGGACTTAAATCGGCGACTGTGCGTATTATCGGGGACTACGCTTATGGCTGGCTAAGAACCGAAACGGGAGTGCATCGTTTAGTTCGTAAATCCCCGTTTGATTCTGGCGGCCGTCGTCATACTTCTTTTGCTTCAGCATTTGTTTACCCAGAAATTGACGAAAATATTGCCGTAGATATTAACCCTGCAGATTTACGTATTGACGTATATCGTGCATCGGGGGCTGGTGGTCAGCACGTTAACACCACAGAATCGGCGGTGCGTATTACCCACGTTCCGACCAATACCGTGGTGCAGTGCCAAAACGATCGTTCTCAGCATAAAAACAAAGACCAAGCGATGAAGCAACTACGCGCCAAATTGTTTGAGTTGGAATTACAAAAACAAAATGCTGAAAAACAAGCCAATGAAGATGCTAAATCGGACATTGGTTGGGGAAGCCAAATTCGCTCTTACGTATTAGATGATTCACGGATCAAAGACTTGCGTACTGGAGTTGAGAACCGTAATACACAAGCGGTTCTCGATGGTGATTTAGATAAATTTATTGAAGCTAGCCTGAAATCAGGTCTGTAAGCTTTTTACCGACAAAACAAGGTACATGCAAAATGACTGATGCTGTTCAAAACGAAACGAATCAAGAGCAAATCGCGCAAGAAGAAAACAAACTAATTGCAGAGCGTCGTAGTAAGTTAGAGCACATCCGTAAAAGTTGTAAGGCGAACGGTCACCCGAATGACTTTCGTCGTGATAGCTTAGCGGGTGATCTACAAGCAGAGTTCGGTGAGAAGAGCAAAGAAGAACTGGAAGCACTCAATCATGTTGTTTCCATCGCGGGTCGAGTGATGGCTAAGCGTGGTCCTTTTTTAGTTATTCAAGAGACGTCTGGTCGTATTCAAGCTTATGCTGATAAAACGGTACAAGCTGAGCTAAAAGAAAAATATCAAGGGCTTGATATTGGTGACATTATTGGTGTAAAAGGCGCTTTGCATAAGTCTGGTAAAGGCGATCTTTACGTGAATATTGAGCAGTATGAACTGCTCACTAAAGCGCTGCGTCCATTACCTGAAAAGTTCCATGGTTTAACCGATCAAGAGATGCGTTATCGTCAACGTTACGTTGATTTGATAGTCAATGAAGATTCTCGTCAAGCGTTTGTCATCCGCTCTAAAGTGATGTCAGCGATTCGTAATTTCATGACTTCAAAACAATTTATGGAAGTCGAAACCCCGATGATGCATGTCATCCCTGGTGGTGCCAGTGCACGTCCATTTATCACCCATCATAACGCGCTTGATATGCCGATGTATTTACGTATTGCGCCAGAGCTTTACTTAAAACGTTTGGTTGTCGGTGGCTTTGATCGCGTTTTTGAAATCAACCGCAACTTCCGTAACGAAGGTTTGTCGCCGCGTCATAACCCAGAATTCACCATGATGGAATTCTATATGGCGTATGCAGATTATAAAGATTTGATGGATTTCACTGAAGAACTACTGAGTACGGTTGCGCTTGAAGTCCTCGGCTCAACGTCGATGCCTTATGGTGATGAAACCGTGGAATTTGGTGGTAAATACGCTCGCATGAGCATGTTTGAAGCCATCAAGCACTACAATCCTCAGCATGCGCAAATTCAAGCATTAACCGAAGATGATCTGCAAAATCGTGATCTTATGGTCTCGATTGCCAAATCGGTTCATGTTGATGTCGAACCTTTCTGGACTTGCGGCCAGCTTCTTGAAGAAATTTTTGGTGAAACCGCAGAGCCGAAACTGATGCAGCCGACATTCATTACTGGCTATCCAGCGGATATCTCACCATTGGCTCGTCGTAGTGATGATAATCCATTCTTTACTGATCGCTTTGAGTTTTTCATTGGCGGTCGTGAAGTAGCAAACGGCTTCTCAGAACTGAATGATGCTGAAGATCAAGATGCACGCTTTAAATCACAAGTTGAAGCGAAAGAGTCTGGTGATGATGAAGCGATGTTCTACGACGCAGATTATATTACTGCGCTTGAGCATGGTTTGCCGCCGACGGCAGGTCAAGGAATTGGTATTGACCGTTTAGTGATGTTATTGACTAATACGCATACGATTCGTGACGTTATTTTATTCCCAGCGATGCGTCCACAGCAGTAATGGTTGATGATGATTTGAAAACCGCCCACGAGGCGGTTTTTTTATGCTTGATACTGGGGAAGATGCATTGACGATGGCATTAACGAGTAATGGATTGGTGTAATAAAGGCCGTGCGATCAAAAAAACCGTCATTACCCCTTCGTTTATGGGTGATATTTCCTATAGTCTTACTCGTGAGATAGATTCTATTTTAGAGTACCGCTAAGGTAGCGAAAACGATCTTTGCTTTTTGGCCAATTGGTGCGCTAATCCGATTGGTTAAGCGGGGCTTTTTGTCATCGTTAGTGGTATTGATAGGCGGACCAAGCCCGTTTTGGTTGCCGACCGTATCTCCAAGCTGTATGGGTATCAATCAATTCAGCGCTGTATAACAATAATACTCATAAGGAAACCTGTTGATGGGCACTCAATTTCGGATGGATTGTGTTCCCGGTTCGCTGATTGTCGTTGGGGGCAGCTACGAACCGTGGTTAACCGTTTTAGAAAAGGCCGGATGGCGTTGCATGCAATGTGCTGATTTGCGTAAAGCAGACCAACAATTTACGAATACTGGGCCATGCATTGGTATTGTTGATCTTAGCCATGATGAATTTAGCTTAAATGGCATCGCTAATTTGGTGAGTAGCCATAAGCAGGTTCGTTGGTTGGCATTCATTCGTGAGTCTCAACTCAGCTCTGATACGATTTGCCAGTTTATCGTCAATTTCTGTATCGATTTTTTTACCGCACCAATCCCTGATGCTCAATTACTGAGCACCATTGGCCATCAATTGGGTATGTTGCAATTAGAAAAAAAAGTATGGCCGAACTACGGTATTAATAACCAAATGGACTTATTGGGGGAATCACTGCCAATTAAACGGCTACGCGATCAAATTAAACGCATCGCGCCAACGGATGTCAGTATTCTTATCTCCGGCGAAAATGGAGTCGGTAAAGAAAGGGTCGCCAGAGCCATTCATAATACCTCGTCTCGCGCTCATCAACCTTTTGTCAGTGTTAATTGCCGAGCGATACCCGAACATCAACTTGAAGCCGAGTTATTTGGTATTGGACATCCCGATTCAATCCCCCCTTTATTAGCGAAAGCTCATCAGGGGACACTATTACTCAATGACATCCTGGCCCTACCGAAACGACAACAGCTCAACTTATTGCATTTTTTCCAACAAGGGACCTTACCGGCGTCAATTGGTGCAAAGGCGGTGGATGTCAGAATTCTAGCCACCCATACGACTGATATTGAAAAAGCCTTGATTGATGGTGATTTTAATGAAGAGCTTTATCATTACATCAATGTACTGCGGATTAATGTGCCTAGCTTGCGAGAGCGAGCAAGTGATATTGCACTGTTTGCTGGCCATTTTTTAAAGGAGTACTCCAAAGAGTACAACGCGCAAGCCCGCAGCTTTTCTGAACAGGCGCTACAAAGTATGGAGCGATATGATTGGCCGGGTAACGTACGTGAGTTAATGAATCAAATTAAGCGAATGGTATTAATGTCTGATTCGATCATGCTTGATGAAACGCAGCTTGATCTACCTAAACGTGAAAGTAAAAGGACGTTAAAAAGTATTAAAGAGCGTTCAGAGCGAGAGGCATTAGTGCAAGCGTTAGAGTCTCATCGAGGGCAAATCACTCATGCAGCAAGAGAGTTGGCCATATCCAGAGCGACTATGTATCGTCTCTTGAATAAGCATGGCTTGCTCTCTGACTCGATTTTTTAGTGCTATTCACCTCAGCCGTTAGGCTCCTGAAAAAGAACCTAACGGTGCCGTATCGCGTTTATGGGCAGGGATTTGAGTATTGAATCGCAATCTGATTGATCTTACCAAGCAGCTCTTCGCTCAGCACAACCTCTACGCTATCAATATTGGCTTTTAATTGCTCAAGCGTCGTTGCCCCAATGATATTAGCAGCGACAAATGGTCTTTGATTAACAAAAGCCAGCGCCATCTGTGCGGGATCCAAATCAAACTCATGCGCTAAATCAACATACGCTTGTGTCGCGGCTATCCCTTGCGGTGTGAAATAACGCTGAAAACGTTCGTATAAAGAGCAGCGTGCACCGCTAGGGCGTGCACCATGTAAATATTTACCACTCAAGGCACCAAACGCCAATGGAGAGTAAGCGAGTAACTTAACGCCTTCGTGGTGGCTTATCTCTGAAAGCCCGACTTCAAAACTACGATTCAGTAAGTTGTAAGGGTTTTGGATCGAGACCATGCGTGGTAAATCGTGTTTCTCCGCCAGACGAAGATACGTCATTAATCCCCAAGGAGTTTCATTTGAAACGCCGATATAACGCACTTTTCCCATCCGAACCAAATCGTTCATGGCTTCTAAGGTTTCGATCAAGGTGATCTCTTCTTGAGTCTCCGGATAAGGGTAATTGAGGAGACCAAAGGTATTGGTTTGACGTTGCGGCCAGTGCAATTGGTAGAGATCGACATAATCGGTTTTTAAGCGACGTAAACTATCGTCGATCGCTTGATGAATATTACGATGATCCAGAGCCATTTTATCGCGAATATAACTGACACTACGCGGGCCTGCCACTTTGGTGGCGAGAACGACTTTTTCGCGTTTCGAAGATTTCTCTAACCAGCGACCGATGTACTCTTCGGTTAGGCCTTGGGTTTTTGCGCTGGGTGGGACAGGATACATCTCAGCCGTGTCGATAAAGTTGACGCCACGTTCAAGAGCGTAATCCAGTTGCTGAAAGGCCTGTGCTTGATCATTTTGTTCACCAAACGTCATGGTACCTAAGCAAATTTTGCTTATTTCTAATGTTGAATGCGGTAATTTTGTATATTGCATTGTACTTCCTTGTTACCGTTAAGCTCCCTTACCTCTAGTCGGCGCTTCGTAAAACCGTAGGGACGAAAAGTCCTCGTTTGTCGTAAACGCTCAGGATTTCGGGAGATAGAAACTGAATAGATTGATTCCACTATAATCCAAGGGACAGGGTAAAGTCACTGCCCGTTTCACCTTAAACGGGTTTCACCTTAACGTAGAAGAGAAGGGATCACCCGTTGACAGTTTGGTGAGCATGGCTTAATACAGATAATGCTGTTGGAGTATTTGCGCGGTAAATTGAGTACGCAGATAAAAGCCACGTGGCAACGTTCGGATAGGGCGACCATTGGCGCCATAGGCTTCGGTTAACGCTCGGCTATTAGCGGCTTTCGGCCTAAGTTGTAATACTTCACCATGTCTTGCGGTAATATCAGCAATTCTACCGAGTACAATAAACTCCATCAATTCTTCCCAATCGGCTTTTAATTGTGCTTCTTCTGTAGCTGAAGGGCTCCAAATCAGAGGCGATCCTACTCGACGTTCCGCTAACGGGATCTCTCGCTCTCCTTGAACGGGGATCCATAACACGCGAGACAGTTTATGTCGGACATGACTATTTTCCCATGTCAGTCCTTGGACACCCGTTAACGGTGCGACGCACACAAAGGTGGTTTCAAGAGGCTTACCAGTATAACCAATCGGAATGCTTTTTAGCTCGATACCTAAATCGGCAAAGTCTTGTTGCGGTTTACTGCCAGCACTTGCGCCTAAATGCCACTCTAATAGTTGACCCACCCAACCTTTATCTTTTTTTAGATCCGCAGGAACGGGAATCCGCGCATGCTCAGCAAGTTCTGCAAAACTCAGTCCTGCAATGTGTTGTGCTCGATAAAGAAGCTCTTGTTCACTTTTAGGTTCTAATGGCATAGGAAAGGCACTGAGGTAAAAGTCCTAGTGTAACAAAAACTCCTTTCCGGGAGTAATAGACTCTTTACGATGAAGTGATGAAAAGATCATCATTAAAAGTTATCCACAACCGAACCTAAATAATCGTCGATAGTTAGGGTTTATCTAATTCATGTATGAATAAACAGGGTTTTCACTAGCGATATGAGCGATGAAAAACCAATATTAGGCTGATAAATTCATTCAAGTGTGGATAACCACACATTTGATGGATCTTTGAGCGGCGTAGTTATACGTTTGATCTTTCCCTCGATATTCTAAGTGTTATATTTTAATTATGTTCATCCTTTTGTTTTTTAAGGTTTATTTCTCGTTTTATTTTTTGTTATCGGTTTAATGATAGGATTAAATGTAGCATTTCTTTCCTAGCTCTTCGTTTTCTTCACATGGTTATTCACAGAAAACGTGAATAAATGTGCTCTGTCTCTCATTCTGTTGTTGATAACTATAGGAGTGAGTGAAAGTTATGCAGTTTTCTCTTGATCGTTAATAAATCTCGCTTGAATCACACGAGTTCGTTTGCTCCTGCTGGGGATATGTGGAAAAATCAACATCATTAAGATTTTATGAGAGGTTTGCCAGTGATCGATGGCGATGGTTACCGACTCAATGTAGGTATTGTGATTTGTAACAATCATGGTCAGGTATTCTGGGCGAAACGATATGGACAACACTCATGGCAGTTTCCTCAAGGGGGAATTGATGAGGGTGAATCTCCCGAACAAGCAATGTTTAGGGAGCTTTACGAAGAGGTTGGCTTAACGAAGAAAGATGTCAAAGTCATTGCCACTAGTCGTCATTGGTTAAGATACAAATTACCAAAACGCTTAGTGCGATGGGACTCTCAACCTGTCTGTATTGGACAAAAACAGAAATGGTTCTTACTGCGTCTGGAATGTGATGAATCAAAAATCAACATGCAACGCGGTAGTACCCCTGAATTTGATGGTTGGCGCTGGGTAAGCTATTGGTATCCAGTTAGGCAAGTTGTGTCTTTTAAGCGTGATGTTTATCGGCGAGCAATGAAAGAGTTTGTCTCTTTAGCCATGCCGTTTAAGGAACGTAAAATAAAAGGTAAACGAAAAAACCGTAGGGGATAACATGCTCTCTCAGCTAAGGGATATTGTTGAACAAGTATCAAAAGTGGAAGATGTTTATCAAGCATTGGATATTTTTGTCAAACAGACGTGCACAGCGATGAGCACCGAGTGTTGTACGGTCTACTTAGCAAATGAAGAGATGTCTCGCCTCGAGTTAATGGCGACGCAAGGGTTAAAATTCAAAGGCGATAAAATTCATATTGGCTTTGATGAAGGCTTAGTGGGTTTAGTCAAACGCACCGCTGAGCCGATTAACCTTGCTAAAGCGTCACAACATCCTAATTTTAAATATTTTAAACAACTGGGAGAGGAGGTTTATCACTCTTTTCTTGGTACGCCCATCATTTATCGTAAACAAGTGTTGGGAGTTTTGGTGGTACAGCAAAAATCGCCCCGTCTGTTTAGCGAGATGGAAGTCTCTTTCTTGGTGACGCTGGCGGCTCAGTTAGCGGTGATCATTGCCCACTCACAAACGCAAGGACATTGGCTGTTATCTAAGAAACAACAGTCTGTCAGTGGCATCGCTGCTTCAACGGGAGTCGCGATTGGTGAGTTATGGTGGGATGACTCTCAACCGCAGTTAACAGACGTCTCTCCCGCCTCAACCTTAGATAAAGAGAGAGAACAAGCTTGGTTAACGCGGGCAATTGAAAATGCGTTGAATGATTTTCGTAAGTTACGTAAAAAGCTTGATAACGATATCAATAAAGAAGCGCTGGCGATTTTCGATTTATTTACCCACTTACTCAATGATCCGATGTTGCGTAATGATCTGAAAGCGCAAGTTCTGAAAGGTGATCGCGCTGACTGGGCGGTGCGCCAAGTTGTCGAAAGCTATTCCAACCGCTTTGCTCGTATGTCCGATGCTTATTTGCGTGAGCGTTCACAAGACATACGTGAACTGGGGCAGCGGTTACTCTATTTTCTTTACAATACAGAACATGAACAGCAGCAGTTAGATAAACCGATTATCTTAGTGGTACGAGAGCTTACCGCATCGATACTGGCGGGGTTACCAAAAGATAAGTTATTGGCCGTGGTCTCTTTAGAGGGGGCAGCCAATTCACATGCCGCCATTTTATCTCGCGCGTTGGGTATTCCAGCGGTGATGGGTGTGTCACTGAACTTAAAGCAAGTGAATGGCAAAAAAGGCATTGTTGATGGCTACAGTGGTAAATTATATATTTCCCCTAGTAAGCCTATTCTTGCTGAATATCGTGCGTTGGCTTACGAAGAGCGACAATTGGCACAAATGGTGAATGAGGCCATTTTAGAGCCCGCATTAACCGAAGATGGTGTGCAGATAGAGTTACTGTTAAACGCCGGTTTAAGCGCAGATACGAATATCGCTATTAACCAAGGCATTGATGGCATCGGGCTCTACCGTACCGAAATTTCTTTTTTACTCCAACAGCGTTTACCTTCTGAAGAAGAGCAAATTCAGCAATATCGAGCGGTCCTTGAAGGTTATCCTGATCAGCCTGTCGTGATGCGGACCTTAGATATCGGTGGTGATAAACCGCTCCCTTATTTACCCATTGATGAAGATAATCCCTTTTTAGGTTGGCGTGGCATTCGTTTTACGCTGGATCATCCAGACATTTTCTTAATTCAATTACGAGCCATGCTGCGAGCCAGTAGTGGTCATGATAATTTGCGTATTTTGTTGCCGATGATTTCTGGGGTAAAAGAGCTTGATGATGCGAGGCGATTTATCGAGCAAGCCTATCAAGAATCGATCAAAGTCGATGCCAGCATTGTCAGACCTAAAATCGGTATTATGCTTGAAGTGCCTTCCATGCTCTATCTATTGCCATTGATCGCTAAGAAAGTTGATTTTATTTCAGTAGGAACCAACGATTTAACACAGTATCTTTTAGCGGTTGATAGGAACAATACCCACGTTTCGGATGTCTATGATTCAATGCATCCTGCAGTGATTATGGCATTGAAACAAATTTCGCAAACCTGTCAGCAGTATTCTTTACCCGTCTGTGTCTGTGGTGAGCTAGCGGGAGATCCCTTTGGTGCTTTATTACTCATCGGTTTAGGCTACTCCACGTTGAGTATGAATGCGTCGAATGTAGCTAAAGTAAAGTATTTGGTTCGCCATTCGGCAAGACGTGAATTACAGTTATTGGCGGACAAAGCCTTGATGCAATCGTACGGTCATGACATTTATAATATGATGCTCGATCATTTTGAAACGAAAGGCTTCGCTGGATTTGTGCGGGCTGGTAAAAAATAGAGAAATAGGACACAACTGTGGGTATTGAGTATATTCTTTTGCTGATCCTATTAGGTTCGGTTGTCGGATTGTTAGCGGGTTTATTGGGCATTGGTGGCGGCTTGTTGGTGGTTCCTGCCTTATTGTTTTTGTTACCGAAAATGGGCATTAGCCCAGAGATCGTCATGCATATTGCGCTTGCGACCTCTTTAGCGACGATCATCATCACCTCGATTTCTTCAGCGCTGAATCATCTTAAACTGGGTAATATCGATTTATTTGTTGTTAAATGGTTACTACCGGGCGTGCTTACTGGTGGTTTTTTAGGCTCAGTGGTTGCCGAGTGGATACCGAGCCATTATCTACCTAAAGTATTTGGTGTTATCGTTTTAGCTCTCGCGCTGCAGATGGTGCGTTCTTCGATGCAAGCCCGTTCAACACGGCCGATGCCGGGAGCAATAGTGACGTTATTATCAGGGAATGGGATCGGGATTATTTCTACGTTAGCGGGAATTGGCGGCGGATCATTGACGGTGCCTTTCCTCAATCACCACGGCGTTGAGATGCGCAAAGCAGTGGGTTCATCGGCGGTGTGTGGTTTGGTGATTGCCATTTCAGGGATGTTAGGTTTTATATTGCATGGTTATCGAGTCGAAAACTTACCTGAGTACAGCTTAGGTTATGTGTATCTTCCTGCATTATTCGCGATTGCCTCCACCTCAATCTTGACTACTCGGATCGGAGCAAAATTAGCGTCACGATTACCGACGGTCACGTTAAAACGTTTTTTTGCTTTTTTCCTGATGCTCGTAGCAATAACGATGTTGTTGCAATAACTTTTTATCTAAGACAGAGAACGTTACTTTATGTCTCAAGGCTATCTTACTTTTCCTAATATTGATCCGGTGTTGTTTTCTATCGGTCCACTTTCTGTGCGCTGGTACGGAATGATGTATTTATTTGGCTTCTTATTTGCGATGTGGTTGGCTAATCGCCGAGCCGATAAGCCAGGCAGCGGTTGGACGCGTGAGCAGGTTTCAGATTTGCTTTTTGCTGGCTTTTTAGGGGTCGTGATTGGAGGACGAGTTGGTTATGTTCTTTTCTATAACTTTGAACTTTTCTTAGCTGATCCCTTGTACCTTTTTAAAGTATGGACTGGTGGAATGTCTTTTCACGGTGGTTTGCTCGGTGTGATAACCGCGATGTTCTGGTACGCTCGTCGTCAGCAACGTACTTTTTTTGGTGTTGCTGATTTTGTCGCCCCTTTAGTACCATTTGGTTTAGGCATGGGTAGATTAGGTAACTTCATGAACTCTGAACTGTGGGGACGAGTGACCGATGTTCCTTGGGCATTTGTCTTCCCTAATGGTGGGCCATTACCACGCCACCCATCACAACTTTATGAACTGGTTTTAGAAGGCATCGTACTGTTTTTCATTTTAAATTGGTTTATCAAAAAGCCGCGTCCTCTAGGTGCCGTTTCTGGGCTATTTTTGATCGGATATGGTACATTCCGTTTCCTTGTCGAGTTTGTTCGCGAACCGGATGTGCAACTCGGTTTGTTTGGTGATGTGATCTCCATGGGACAAATTCTATCTACGCCGATGATTATCTTCGGAATGATATTAATGGTATGGGCGTATCAACGCCAAATGTATCAAGATAGCCCGCAAAAAAGTAAGGTTGTAAAGTGAAGCAGTATTTAGACCTTTGCCAGAGAATTGTTGATCAAGGTATCTGGGTTGAGAACGAACGAACCGGTAAGCGCTGTCTGACCGTGATTAATGCCGATCTCACTTACGATGTCGCAAATAATCAGTTTCCCTTAGTCACGACACGAAAGAGTTTTTGGAAATCAGCGGTTGCCGAATTGCTTGGTTATATCCGTGGTTATGACAGTGCCGCAGATTTTCGTCAGCTAGGCACCAAAACATGGGATGCGAATGCGAATATGAACGCGGCTTGGCTCGCCAATCCTTATCGTAAAGGTGAAGATGATATGGGGCGAGTTTATGGCGTTCAAGGACGTGCATGGGCTAAGCCTGATGGTGGTCATATTGATCAACTGAAAAAAATTGTTGATGATTTAACTCACGGTATTGACGATAGAGGGGAAATTCTCAATTTTTACAATCCGGGTGAGTTTCACATGGGCTGTTTACGGCCGTGTATGTATAGCCATCATTTCTCGTTATTGGGCGATACCTTGTACCTTAATAGTACTCAGCGTTCTTGTGATGTGCCGTTAGGTTTAAACTTTAACATGGTTCAAGTGTATGTTTTTTTGGCAGTTATGGCACAGATTACCGGTAAAAAACCGGGCTTGGCTTACCATAAAATTGTTAACGCGCACATCTATGAAGACCAACTGGAATTAATGCGTGATGTTCAATTAAAGCGCCACCCATTACCGGCAGCCAAGTTCCACATTAATCCAGAGATCCGTTCACTGGAAGATTTAGAAACATGGGTAACCCTTGATGATTTCTCGGTGACTGATTATCAGCATCATGATCCGATTCAATATCCTTTCTCAGTCTAGTGGTGGGTTCTTATCTATGTGTAGCGTGAGATAAGAGCCAACGCCGAGAAAGACAATCACTAAAGATAAGCGTGATGAGTTTTGGTGAACCGTTGATTAAAACATGAGTCGATGAACAATAACGTCAAAGCCGCCAAGCACTATGCTTTGGCGGCTTTGTTATTTTGGCGTAGCCGATTGTGCTAAGGATTAGGTTGTCAGTGTGAGAACTGATCCAGGAAGAAGAACAAAGACCATGAATAAATAGAGTGCAACTGAAGCTTTATTCTTTACCGCACGATCTGAAATCCAATCTGCCCCTTTCAGTGGAAGCTCACGTAAAAATGGAATGCCAAAGATTAAGAGTGTTGCACTGATATTAAACACCAAATGCACCAGAGCAATTTGTAAGGCAAAGACCGCAAATTCACCTGAGACTGCGGTTGCGGCTAGAAGAGCGGTAATACAGGTTCCAATATTAGCCCCAAGGGTGAAAGGATAAACATCACGAACTTTTAACACCCCTGAGCCAACCAAAGGCACGATCAAGGTAGTGGTGGTGGTGGATGATTGGACTAAAACCGTAACTACGGTACCTGAAGCGATACCATGTAAAGGACCTTTGCCTATCGCGCTTTTCAAAATATCGCGAGCGGGGCCGACCATCAGTTTTTTCATTAATTTACCCATCATCAGTATCGCGACAAAAATAATGCTGATCCCGAGTACAATCATGCTAACCCCGCCCCAGACATTACCGAATACGCTAAGCTGGTCTTGCAGCCCATTAACGATAGGTTTAGTCACTGGGCCAATAAAATCGAGGCCTTTGACGCTCATATCACCCGTTGACATAAGAGGAGATACTAGCCAATAAGAGATTTTTTCGAAAATCCCAAACATCATCTCTAAAGGTAAGAAAATAAGTACGGCGAGCAAATTGAAAAAATCATGAATGGTTGCGCTAGCAAATGCTCGTTTAAACTCATGCTTACAGTGAACATGGCCTAAGCTAACCAGTGTGTTGGTGACGGTTGTACCAATATTGGCTCCCATGACCATCGGAATAGCAATCTCAACGGGTAACCCTCCCGCGACTAAACCGACAATAATTGAGGTGACGGTACTGGATGATTGAATTAAGGCTGTGGCGACTAAGCCAATCATTAAACCGGCGATAGGGTGAGCGGCAAAGGCAAAGAGCGCTTTGGCATGCTCTCCCGTTGACCATTTAAATCCACTGCCTACCATTGCTACGGCGAGTAACAATAGATAGAGCATCAGTGCCAAGTTAATCCAGCGTAGCCAACGTGTCATTGCTAAGCTTGGCACCGCTGTGGATGTCGCTTGGTTTATCATGGGGTTCTCCATTGACCTGATGATTGTTTGAGGTCTGTTGTTGAATCTGTTCGCGATGTTAGATGACAAATATTTCAGTAATATTACAAAGGAGGGGTTAAGTCAGCGCTTGGTTAAAACGATGGGGTTAAAGGTCTTATTTCTTTATTAACTAGATAATATTATTGAGTTTTTGAATTTGTATCTGAATGTGTTTTCGTCGAGAAAATGATGTTTTTTATGTCTGAATGATGACGGTTTGTTTTTTTTGATTCGTTAAAATAAAGAATGTTTTAGTAAATGTTTCGGTTAAACCGAAGTGTTTGCTGGTGAGGACTGAGTTTGTTATAACAGACGGACCATATATTGATTGAGTACGCCATGTCACATCTTAATTATAATCATCTCTACTATTTTTGGATGGTCTGTAAGCAAGGCTCGGTTACTAAAGCGGCTGATGCACTTTTTCTTACTCCCCAAACTGTAACGGGGCAAATAAAAGCGCTAGAGGATAGGTTAGCGGGGAAGTTAACTAAGCGTAATGGTCGCAGTGTAGAACCAACCGAGTTAGGGCAGTTGGTGTTTAAATACGCTGACCGGATGTTTGGGCTCAGCTATGAGATGCTTGATATTGTTAATTATAGCCAGCGCTCCAATGTGCTCTTCGATGTCGGGGTTGCAGATGCGCTTTCTAAACGTTTAGTCAGTAAAATTTTGATGAGTACCGTGCCGGAAGACAATCGGATTCATTTGCGTTGTTTTGAATCGACCCATGAGTTACTGCTGGAACAATTATCTCAGCATAAATTGGATATGATCCTTTCCGATTGTCCGGTTGATTCGAGTCAGAGCCCTGGTTTATTCAGCAAAAAATTAGGTGAAAGCCACATGGGGTTTTTCTCCAGTGGTGCGGTAGAGCATGGCCAATATCCTGCAGTACTCACTCAGCGTAAATTGTTGCTTCCCGGAGGGCGTACGGCGATGGGACGTAAAGTGAGGCAGTGGTTTGATCGTCAAGGTATGCAGCCGAATATTCTGGGAGAATTTGATGATGCGGCTTTAATGAAGGCGTTTGCTTTGTATCATCCAGATGTGATTTTTATGGCTCCGCTTTTATTACGTTCAGAGATGGAACAGGAAGGTTCTTTACATTTACTGAGTCGTTTAGAAGAAATTAAAGAAGAATACTACGTGATTTTTGCGGAAAGAATGATCCAGCACCCCGCAGTCAAGAGTGTCTGTGATGCTGATTTTAGTCATTTTTTTGAATAATCACGCTTGAATGGAACGCTTGTCTCAATTCGTGGTGCAGGGCTTTTTCGATTTGTTTTGGTGTGTATTATTGTTAACAAATAGATTACTATCTGTCAGATTGGTCAATCCATAGCAGGTTCGTTCTGATCTTGGATGCGCTGATATATTTAAACGAACTGCAGTGTTATTTGTCTCTTAAGAGTTATAACTCATCGTCAAAATAATAAGTTGTTGAGCGTACGCTGAATGGCTTCACTTTTACTGTGTCGGATAGCACGTTAAGGTCAGTTTGTTTAAGTTGTTATTTTTAAAGGGGCTTGCTCATGAACCTAGAACAAATGGAACAAAACTCCGCTCAGGCAGTGGTGTTATTAAAAGCCATGGCCAATGAGAGGCGGCTACAAATTCTTTGCTTGTTGCACAATCAAGAACTTTCCGTTGGTGAGTTATGCAGCAAGTTAGAGTTGAGTCAGTCTGCGTTGTCACAACACCTAGCTTGGCTAAGACGGGATGGCTTAGTTGAGACGCGCAAAGAGGCGCAAACGGTATTTTATACCTTGAGCAGTAATGAAGTAAAAGCAATGATTGAGCTTTTACATGGTTTATATTGCGCTCACTGACAGGATGTTCCCCAACTTTGATTGAATGGAAATGAAAAACGATGCCCTCATGACAAAAAATCTTGTTATGATCAACAGAGTGAAAAATCAAAGTTGTTAGATAAATAAAAAACCGGCCTTAGCCGGTTTTTTTATCACTGATGGATATCAAGTTCTATTATAGAGCTTTAATCGCAGCAGAGAAACGAGACTTATGACGAGCTGCTTTATTCTTATGAATAAGGCCTTTAGTCGCCATGCGGTCAAGGATTGGTGTAACTACAGCAAACGCAGCAGTTGCAGCTTCTTTGTCGCCAGCAGCAATTGCAGCAACTGTTTTCTTCATATAAGTGCGCATCATTGAACGACGGCTAGCATTGTGCTGACGACGTTTTTCAGATTGGATAGCGCGCTTCTTAGCAGATTTGTTATTTGCCAAGGGTCTAACTCCCAAAAACTTTAGTTCGGTGACAATTTAAGGGCCGGAAATATCCCTTATTTGCACTTAAATGTCAAATGATTTGTGCAAAAACCCGTCTAAACCAAACAAGTTTGGTATCACAAGGCTTTCACGGTTAAGATGGCGTGGATTCTAACAGTATTTTTTGGGCAATGCTAATACTTATCTGATCTCATCCTGACATTCTTATTTAAGATTACGCGATATTATCCTTCATCCAGTGGTTACCCTCACTTGGGAGCGTGATTGTTCAGGTAAGTTGGCGAGAAGGGCGGTTTATGCGCTCTACTCATTCTTTGTATTTATATTCAGGTTTTTTCTTCGAGGTTACTGTGAGTAAACGCTTACTCAAGTCTGGTATTGTTGTCAGTACTATGACCTTTATTTCCCGAGTGTTGGGACTGGTGCGGGATATTGTCGTGGCCAATTTAATGGGAGCGGGAGCGAGTGCAGATGTGTTTTTCTTTGCTAATCGTATCCCCAACTTTTTACGCCGTTTATTTGCTGAGGGCGCTTTCTCGCAAGCTTTTGTTCCTGTCTTAACGGAATATCATGCAGCGGGGGACAAACAGAAAACACGAGAGTTGATTGCCAAAGTCTCTGGTACTCTTGGTTTGTTAGTGACGATCGTGACTTTAATCGGTGTGCTGTTTTCCGGTGTCGTAACGGCACTATTCGGCGCTGGCTGGTTTTTAGATTGGTTATCGGGAGGTCCGGCTGCCGAAAAGTTTGAGTTGGCCAGCTTATTACTTAAAATCACGTTCCCTTATTTATGGTTTATTACCTTTGTCGCGCTTTCTGGGGCGGTACTAAACACGTTAGGAAAATTTGCCGTCTCGTCTTTTACGCCGGTATTTCTTAATGTAATGATGATTTTATCTGCTTGGTATATTTCGCCTAATCTCGCTAAACCAGAAATCGGTTTGGCAATAGGTGTGTTTTTGGGCGGTTTAGTCCAATTTCTATTCCAACTGCCATTTTTGATCCAAGCAGGTATGTTAGTTAGGCCGAAATGGGCTTGGAAAGATCCCGGTGTGGTTAAAATTCGCACATTGATGATTCCGGCACTTTTTGGGGTCTCTGTTAGCCAAATTAACCTGCTATTTGACTCTTTTATTGCCAGTTTCTTACAAACGGGGTCGATCAGTTGGCTTTATTATTCCGATCGGTTACTTGAGTTTCCGCTTGGTTTGTTCGGAATCGCTATTGCAACCGTTATTTTACCCGCTTTATCCCGTAAGCATGTCGATGCTCATCAAGCCGGTTTTGCGCAGACCATGGATTGGGGAGTTAGAATGGTCATCTTACTGGGCATTCCGGCGATGCTCGGATTGATGGTGTTAGCCAAACCGATGTTGATGGTGCTTTTTATGCGTGGTGAGTTTTCTGCTCATGATGTTCAACAGGCGTCACTGTCTTTGTTTGCTTATTCTGCAGGCTTATTAAACTTTATGTTAATTAAAGTCTTAGCGCCAGGTTATTACTCACGACAAGACATTAAAACCCCGGTTCGTTATGGCATTATAGCTATGCTAAGTAATATTATTTTTAATGCGATTTTTGCTTGGCCTTTTGGTTATGTTGGTTTAGCGGCAGCGACGGCCTTATCGGCATTCATTAATATGGCCCTACTTTATCGTGGATTGCATCAGCAAGGCGTGTATAAAGTGACCACCCAAACGCTAGCATTTATTGCTCGTTTAGTTATTGCTGGTGCTGTGATGGTCATGGCGATTTATTGGCAGTTGGATTCCATGGCCGATTGGCTCAAGTGGGGTTTAACTGAACGAGCATTGACTTTATGTGGGTTGATTGTACTCGGAGCGGTCGCCTATTTGTTAACGGCCTTATTGTTAGGGATACGTTTAAAAGATTTAAAAGCGGCGACAGATTAATGACAATTAAGGTATAATCCGTCGGTTTTACATCCATATTAGAGATGCCCTGCTGATCGTCAGTTCTAATCGTGCTGGTGGTGTGTGTTTCTTGCCGTTAATGATGGTTGAGATTCACTTGCGCCAGTCTGTTTTGCGATCGGGTGTCGGTACCATTAAGAATAATAGGTTTTAAGTTTATCCCAATGGAATTGATCCGCGGTATTCATAATATCAAGCCTCATCATCATGGTTGTGTGCTAACTATCGGTAACTTTGATGGTGTGCATCTTGGTCATCAACAAGTATTAAGCCAAGTTTCTCAGCGAGCCAAACAGCTGAATTTGCCTTCCGTGGTGATGACTTTTGAACCGCAGCCCATGGAGCTGTTTTTAACATCGAAAGCTCCCGCAAGGCTTACTCGTTTAAGAGATAAGTTTGTTCAGTTAGGGAAATTAGGCATTGATCGCTTACTGTGCGTTAATTTTAACCACCGTTTTGCTAATTTAGAAGCGCAGGCTTTTATCCGTGACTTGTTGGTCGGGCAATTGGGTGTTAAGTTTCTGGTTGTTGGTGATGATTTCTGTTTTGGACAAGGTCGCAAAGGTGATTTTGCGATGCTACGTCAAGCCGGTGAGCAATACGGTTTCGAGGTTGTCAGTACACAAAGTTTTTGTGTTCAGCAGTCACGTGTCAGTAGTACCTTAATCAGAGAAGCATTGGCCAGCGATCAACTTGCAACGGCCGATACGATGTTAGGCAGAGCCTACAGTATCAGTGGTCGTGTTTCGCACGGTCGTAAACTGGGGCGAACGATTGGTTTTCCAACGGCAAATATTCCTCTTAAACGATGCGTATCACCGGTTTCTGGTGTTTACGTGGTTGAGGTCTATGGTCTTTCGACATTGCCTTTAGGCGGCGTCGCGAATATTGGTCAACGTCCGACAGTCAATGGTGTTCGGCAACAACTTGAAGTGCATCTTTTTGACTTTCAAGGCAATCTATATGGTAAGCAACTTGAAGTGGCTTTATTGCACAAGTTGCGTGATGAGCAAAAATTTGCATCTTTTGATGCACTGAAACAACAAATTGAATTGGATGCTGAGGCAGCAAGGGTGTGGCTGCAGCAGCTTTACAGCGAATCGGTTGATTCCACCGATTCGTATAATGTCTAACGTCGCCCAATACAACGGAATTAAGAATCGATGAGTGAATATAAAGATACCCTGAACTTACCTGAAACAGGGTTTCCAATGCGTGGCGATCTGGCTAAACGTGAGCCAGAAATGCTAGCACGTTGGTACAAAGAAGATCTGTACGGAGCAATCCGTCAAGCGAAACAAGGCAAAAAATCTTTCGTCCTGCACGATGGCCCTCCTTATGCCAACGGCGACATTCATATTGGTCACGCACTCAATAAGATTCTTAAAGACATTATTATTAAATCCAAAACGTTATCAGGTTTTGATGCGCCCTATATCCCTGGGTGGGATTGTCATGGCTTACCGATTGAATTAATGGTTGAGAAAAAAGTCGGTAAACCGGGTCAAAAAGTCACGGCGGCAGAGTTTCGCGAAAAATGTCGTGACTATGCGGCGGGGCAAGTTGAAGGACAAAAAGAGAGCTTTAAACGGTTAGGCATTCTTGGTGAATGGGATAAACCTTACCGGACAATGGATTTTGCCACTGAAGCGAACATTATCCGCGCGTTAGGTAAAATTGCCGATAATGGCCATCTGCTTAAGGGCTTTAAACCGGTTCACTGGTGTACCGATTGTGGCTCGGCGTTGGCTGAAGCAGAAGTTGAGTATAAGAACAAAGTATCGCCGTCGATTGATGTCCGTTTTCGTGCTACTGATGAAGCCAGCTTACTAGCAAAATTTGGCTTATCAGAGGGGCATCAAGGTCATGGGCCGGTTTCGATTGTGATTTGGACTACCACACCATGGACTTTGCCAGCTAACCGTGCGGTTTGTTTACGCAATGATTTAGAATATGTCTTGATCCAAGTTGAAGGTGAGCAACCTGAGCGAATCATCGTTGCTTCTGACCTTGCTAAGCAAGTCATCGATCGCGCTGGTATTGAGCACTTCCATAATCTTGGCTTTGCCACGGGTGCCGATCTTGAGCTCACTCAGTTTAACCATCCATTCTATGATTTTACGGTTCCCGCCATTTTGGGCGATCATGTGACGACCGAATCGGGGACGGGTGTGGTGCATACTGCGCCAGGACACGGTCAAGAAGACTTTGCCGTTGGTCAAAAATACGGTCTTGAAGTTGCCAACCCTGTCGGTTCAAATGGGGTTTATCTTTCAGATACCGAACTGTTTGCAGGACAACATGTCTTTAAAGCCAACGATGCGGTGGTTGAAGTATTGAAAGAAAAAGGTGCGTTGTTGCATCACCATGCTTATGAGCACAGCTATCCACATTGCTGGCGTCATAAAACGCCGATCATTTTCCGTGCGACGCCTCAATGGTTTATCTCGATGGATCAAGCGGGTCTTCGTGAACAAGCCTTAAGTGAAATCAAAGGCGTAAAATGGATGCCAGATTGGGGTCAAAGCCGTATTGAAGGCATGATTGAAGGCCGTCCTGAGTGGTGTATTTCTCGTCAGCGTACTTGGGGCGTTCCGATTGCTCTATTTGTGCATAAAGAGACGGCAGAATTACATCCTAACTCGCCTGCTTTGATTGAGAAAGTTGCACAGTTGGTTGAGCAAAAAGGCATTCAAGCGTGGTGGGATGTCGATGCTGCTGAACTCTTGGGTGCTGACGCTGAACAGTATGAAAAAGTACTGGATACATTGGATGTTTGGTTCGATTCAGGCGTAACTCATTATGCGGTTGTTGATACTCGTCCTGAGTTTAACGGAGCACAAGCTGACATGTACCTTGAAGGTTCGGATCAGCATCGCGGTTGGTTCCAATCGTCATTGATCTCATCGGTCGCAATGAAAGGTAAAGCACCTTATAAAGAGGTGTTAACCCATGGATTTGTGGTGGATGGTCAAGGACGTAAAATGTCTAAATCGATTGGTAACGTGGTTGCGCCGAAAGATGTCACCAATAAATTAGGTGCTGATATCTTACGTTTGTGGGTCGCTTCAACCGATTATACTGGTGAAGTGGCGGTATCTGATGAAATCTTAAAACGCAGCGCCGATGCTTATCGCCGAATTCGTAATACGGCTCGTTTCTTCCTCGCTAACCTTAATGGCTTTAATCCTGCGACGGATATGATCCCTGTTGAGGAAATGGTGGCATTGGATCGTTGGGCTGTCGGTCGTGCATTGGCTGCTCAGCAAGAGATCATCAAAGCGTATGATGAATACAACACCCATGCGGTCGTACAGCGTCTAATGCATTTCTGTTCAATTGAAATGGGTTCATTCTATTTAGATGTGATCAAAGATCGTCAATACACGGCAAAACGCGGTAGTCATGCGCAGCGTAGCTGCCAAACGGCCTTGTATTACATCGTGGAAGCGTTAGTACGTTGGATGGCACCGATTATGTCATTCACCGCCGATGAGATTTGGCACGCGATGCCAGCCAAGCAAGCTGACGGTCAAGCACGCGGTCAATTTGTCTTTACCAGCGAATGGTACCAAGGTCTGGTTGGTTTAGACGAAAGTGAAACGTTTAACAACGCATTTTGGAATGATATCCAACACGTTCGTGGTGCGGTGAATAAGCTACTCGAAAATGCTCGAAATGAAAAAGTGATTGGTGGTTCGTTACAAGCACAGGTGACTTTGTTTGTCGATGATGCACTGGCCGCTAAGCTTAAGCGACTGCATAACGAGTTACGTTTTGTTTTGTTAACGTCTAAAGCTGAAGTCAAATCGTTGAGTGAAAAAAGTGCACTGGCCCAAGCCACTGAGATTAATGGTCTATGGGTTGAGGTGAGTAAAGTAGACGCCGAGAAATGCGAGCGCTGTTGGCACCATACCGATGATGTGGGTACGATTGCTGGCCATGAAACCATTTGTGGTCGTTGCGTGTCTAACATTGATGGCGATGGTGAACAACGTCAGTTCGCGTAATCGTATTGGTTTCTTTCATTACCAAGGTTATCTATGACTCAACAGGCATTAACGTTAAAACAATCCGGTGTGCGTTGGCTGTGGCTAGCACTGCTGATTTTTCTGGCTGACATCGGGATTAAATCGATCGTCATGAACAACATGGGTTATGGATGGCATAATCGGATAGAAGTACTGCCATTTTTTAATTTATTGTATGTTCATAACTACGGCGCAGCATTCAGTTTTCTCAGTGAACAGGCGGGATGGCAGCGTTGGCTATTTACGGCCATTGCTTTTGCTGTCACAGCGTTATTGGTGTATTGGATGCGCCGTTTACCCGCGACAGAGAAATGGAATAACATTGCTTATGCATTGATCATTGGTGGTGCGGTTGGTAATGTTTTTGACCGCGTCGTGCACGGTTTTGTGGTCGATTATCTCGATTTTTATTGGAAAACTTACCACTGGCCAGCCTTTAATTTAGCGGATAGCGCGATCTGTATTGGGGCTGCGATGGTTATTTTAGATGGCTTTCGCAATAAGAAATAACGGTTTTAAGTCTATCGTCATTGAATAACCTTAAGCGTCGTCCGTTGATTCGGTCGGCGCTTTTTGTTAGAACGTGTCGGGAGTATTTCAATAACGCTAACGTGTTTATCACTCAGCGTCGAGATGTACAGCGATGAGCATGAAGGCAGTCATCTCTGTCATTGTTTATAATAAGTCGCTCCAGAGAGGCGATTGACCATTTTAAGGAAGCCTAATAACGTGAGTATCATTACTGATAATTCTGCTGTGACGTTACATTTTACTATTAAACTCAAGGATGGATCGGTAGCGGATAGTACCCATAATATGGGAAAACCTGCCAAATTGATCATGGGGGATGGTAGTCTCAGTGATAATTTTGAACGTCACTTGCATGGTATGCAAGCGGGAGAAAAAAAAGTGATTGAGCTGGCTGCTGAAGATGCTTTTGGATTGCCAAATCCTGATCATATCCATTATATGGATCGTGGTAAATTTGTCGGTGACAGTGACGTCGATGTTGGGACTATTATGGCATTTAGTGGTCCTGATGGGATGGAAATTCCTGGTATTATTACCGCAATCGCTGGCGACTCAGTGACCGTTGATTTTAATCACCCTCTTGCTGGCCAAGAGGTTATTTTCGATGTCGAAATTGTCTCCGTTGATTAATTTACTTTACACTAGCCCGATTTGAATCCATGAGCCATAACATGAAAATATTGTTAGCTAACCCACGCGGTTTTTGCGCTGGCGTTGATCGCGCGATCAGCATTGTTGAACGTGCATTAGAGCTGTATCAGCCGCCGATCTATGTACGCCATGAAGTGGTCCATAACCGTTTCGTGGTTGAAGGACTAAAACAGCGTGGTGCTGTTTTTGTTGAAGAGCTCAGTGAGGTTCCTGACGATAGTATCGTCATTTTCTCTGCACATGGTGTTTCCCAAGCGGTTCGTCAAGAAGCTAAAGCTCGATCTTTGACGGTGTTTGATGCCACTTGTCCTTTGGTCACTAAAGTTCATATGGAAGTGGCACGTGCGAGTCGTCGCCATATGGAAGTGGTTTTGATTGGTCATGCGGGGCACCCTGAAGTGGAAGGCACGATGGGGCAATACGCCAGTCAAAAAGGCAAGATGTATTTGGTGGAAAAGCCGGAAGATGTCGATGCTTTAAAAACTCAAGTAAAAGATCCAACTCATTTACATTATGTCAGTCAAACCACCCTATCCGTGGACGAAACGGCTGATGTGATTGAAAAGCTGCGTGAGGTTTTCCCTGAGATCCAAGGGCCGCGTAAAGATGATATCTGCTACGCGACACAAAATCGCCAAGACGCGGTGCGTATTTTGGCCGAGCAAGTGGACGTGATGGTCGTTGTCGGATCGAAAAATTCGTCCAACTCAACTCGGTTAAAAGAACTGGCAGAAAAATTAGGCACGCCTAGTTATTTGATTGATTGTATTGAAGATATCTCACCAGATTGGTTCAATGATGTCACTATGATCGGGGTAACGGCGGGTGCTTCTGCTCCTGAAGCGCTGGTTAATCAAATTTTGCAGCAAATCAAAGATTTTGGAGCCACAGACGTTGAAGAGGTATTAGGCCGAGAAGAAAATATGTTCTTTGAGGTACCTAAAGAGCTCCAAATTAAGCAGATTAATTGATAACCGATTTAATGAGCCTGTTGGCTTAACCGTCACAGGCTAAAAAGGGGCTAATGTATTTAGCCCCTTTTTTACGCCTATCTTAATACGAGTTGCTTAATGATGACGTATTTTGCTAAGCGGTTTCGACTGAGTTTTTCTCAATCTCTTGTTGCTCGGCCAAATCGATATCGCCTTTGCCTTTTGAAATACGCATCACATAGACCATCGCGATTAATGATGTGCTTATTCCAATAATGGTCGAGAGTGTCATGGCTAAGCCAAAGCCCAGCGCACTATTACTGAGGATAAAGGTCACACAAACCGTGGTCATAAACAGGGCTGGGACGGTTGTGATCCAATGCAACTTATTGTGACGCAGTAGATAAGCGGATGCGGTCCATAACATCATTACCGCGGTCAATTGGTTAGCGAAACCAAAGTAGCGCCAGATAATTGCAAAATCGACTTGGGTTAAAATCCCACCCAGAATAAACAGTGGTAGCGCCATCATGAGTCGATTGCGCAGCGTTTTTTGCTCCATATTAAAATATTCGGCAAGAATCAAACGGCTGGAACGAAACGCCGTATCACCTGAGGTGATCGGTAAAATTACCACGCCGAGAAAAGCCAGTATTCCACCAAATACGCCAAGCAAACCAAAGGAAGCACTATAAACGACATTGCCTGGCCCCCCATTTGCTACCGCCGCTGAAAGTGAATCGAGTGAACCGAAGAAAGACAGGGCAATCGTACACCAAATCAGAGCAATGATCCCTTCCCCGATCATCGCGCCAAAGAACACGAAGCGGCCATTTTTTTCATTTTCCATACAGCGTGCCATGAGCGGCGATTGCGTGGCATGAAAACCTGAGATAGCACCGCAAGCGATAGTAATAAACAATGCAGGCCAAAGTGGCATATCATTAGGGTTGAGATTACTGAACATATCTCGCATCTCAAAGCCACCAAGCACTTGATGATCGCTCGACCAAGCGATAGCGCTCATTAGCCCCACTGACATAAAAATCAGCAGCGCGCCAAACAGTGGATAAAAACGGCCAATAATTTTATCCACCGGGACAATGGTGGCGATAATGTAGTAAGCAAAAATGATCACCACCATGCTGGTCATGGTGACGGTGAAATGGGTTTGTGAGTTGATAAGGTTGGTTATCATGCCAGCTGGCGCTGAGACGAAGACGACACCGACCAGCAGTAGTAGAACAATGGCAAAAATGTTCATAAAATGTTTGGCGCCATTGCCTAAGTAACGTCCGGTGATCGCCGGTACCGATGCGCCACCGTTACGAATCGATAGCATACCGGAGAAATAATCGTGAACCGCACCAGCAAAAATACAGCCGACGACAATCCACAGCATTGCCGCTGGACCATAAAGTGCACCCATAATTGGACCAAAAATAGGGCCCACACCAGCAATATTAAGCAACTGGACTAAGTAGACTTTAGGTGTCGACATCGGTACATAATCGACACCATCGGTTTTGGTGTGCGCGGGGGTTTTGCGTTGTTCATTGATGCCAAAGATTTTTTCAACGGCTAAACCGTAGAGAAAATAACCACCAATCAGCGCGGCAACACAGGTGAGAAACCACAACATAGTCAGTATCCTTTATCAGGTTGTATTATACCTAGCTCACTTTTCGTTGAGTGGCTTAGGTGTAGGATGTGTAGGGGTAAAATCGGTAGAAGACTAAATGAACAATTCGTAACTAGCACGGCGTTTTGTTATCAGTGGTCGTATAATTTATTAAGCGGCATTTAAGCTTGGTAAGTGGTTTTTAATAAAAGGTTACAATGGTTAACAACAGTGGATAGGTGACTTATGAAAAGATGGGTAATGGCTTTATGGTTATTAGCAATGCTCGGTTGTGCCGCTAGCGATGATCAACTCGCCGCGAAAGGAGATTGGTATCAAATCGGTTATAACGATGGCATTGCTGGAAATTTACAACGCTCTTATCAAACGCTATCTCAATTAGGTAGTGCCAAGCATGCTGATTATGAACGTGGTTATTTAGACGGTGTTCAAGAATATTGTAACCCTAACTTTGCCTATCAGATGGGGCTCAGTGGGCAATATTACGAAGGCGTGTGCGAGGGGACCGAGCAAGCCCATAAGTTTCGCATGGAATGGCAGCGCGGTTGGCGAGAATACAACCGCTGATGTTCTGCCATGTTCGTTTATTTAAGGTAAGTAAATAACGCCTAACGAAGTGCTTCGTTTAGCGCCGGTGACCTCCGGTAAGTTGCTTGGTAAATCATGGATCCGTCGCTGGGCTAACCAAGCAAAAGCCATGGCTTCCATATAATCACCATCGACGCCTTTCGCTTGAGTGGGAGCAACCAACCAAGTGGGTAAATTGGCTTGTAAGCGTTCCATTAGCAAGGGATTTTGTGCCCCTCCACCGCAGACTAATAACTGCGGTGCGGCTCCTTGAGCATACTGATTAACTTGTTCACTAATGGTTTGTGCGGTGAGTTCGCATAACGTACGTTGAACATCTTGCTGGTTTACGCTTAATCCTGCCAATTTGCTTTCAAGCCAAGCGAGATTAAACCATTCCCTACCGGTACTTTTGGGCGCAGGTTGCGAAAAGTAAGTATCTTTTTTTAATCGCTGCAGGAGTGCTAAATCAAGTTTGCCTTGTCGAGCCCATTGACCATTTTCGTCATAAGCTCGACCAGTGTGCTGCGCGCACCAATAATCCATCAGCACATTGCCTGGCCCTGTATCGTAGCCGATGACACGCTTATCAGTGGTGAGTACTGAGATATTGGCAATGCCACCAATGTTAAGAACGACGAGAGTTGAATCGGTGGCATTAAAAATGGTTTGGTGAAAAGCCGGGACCAGCGGGGCTCCTTGGCCGCCCAGTGCGATATCTTTACGTCGAAAATCGGCTACAGTAGTGATCCCAGTACAGGTGGCAAGAATGTTCGCATCGCCCAACTGAGTGGTAAATGGTGTTTCCCCCGTAGGTTGATGAAAGACGGTTTGCCCATGATTACCAATCGCTGTGATTTGCTCAGGGCGATAACCACTGCGCGCCAGTAATTGTTCTACTGCGTGTGCGTATAGGTGACCCAGTTGATGATCCAACTGACCAATCTCGTGTAAGTTGGTGGGCTGACCTAAGCAAATATTTAACAAGCGCTGCTTGATAGATTCTGGCATCGGTAAACTATCGTGTGCTAATAGTTTGATGGTATTGCCAGTGAGGGAGACTAATGCACTGTCGACGCCATCCATACTGGTGCCAGACATGATGCCAATATACAGTTCAGGATTGTCCACAAGCGACTCCGATCGTTATACGATTTGCCAAGTGATTGATAAGATAAACGACATTGTAATTGAAAAACTACCTGAATAACTTTACTCGCTATGCTAATTTGCATTTTTATTGCTCGTATCACGCTAACGACACGAGCATGACGTCGATAATACTCTCAACTTTCTCATTGAATAAGGAGCCAACATGGGACCGTTATGGCTTGATGTCGCCGGTTATGAATTGACGGCGGAAGATCGTGAAATTCTCGCTCATCCTACCGTGGGAGGCGTGATACTGTTTGCTCGTAATTACCATGATAGCCAACAGTTAGTTGCCCTCAATCACGCTATTCGTCAAGCGGCTAAACGGCCAATATTGATTGGCGTTGATCAAGAAGGGGGACGAGTACAGCGTTTTCGTGACGGTTTTAGTCCTATTCCTGCTGCGCAGCGTTACGCGCAATCGACTGATGGTGAAGCGTTGGCGTATCGTGGTGGTTGGTTAATGGCTGCTGAACTGATTGCTCATGATATTGATCTCAGTTTCGCCCCAGTATTGGATAAAGGTTTTGATTGTCGGGCAATTGGTAACCGAGCTTTTGGTGATGATGTACAGAGTGTTCTGACCTATAGCGGAGCTTACCTGCGCGGTATGAAAGCTGCGGGTATGGCTACCACAGGGAAGCATTTTCCTGGGCATGGAGCGGTGCTGGCAGACTCACATCTCGAAACGCCATTTGATGAACGTGACTCGATTGCTGATGATATGGCCATTTTCAACGCTCATATCGATCAAGGTCTTTTGGATGCGATGATGCCTGCCCATGTGATTTATCCTCATTATGATCCACAACCGGCCAGTGGCTCGGCTTATTGGTTAAAACAAGTACTGCGTCAACAGCTCGGTTTTCAAGGGATTGTCTTTTCTGATGATTTGAGTATGGAAGGGGCGGCAGTAATGGGCGACCCAGCACAACGTGCACAGCAGTCTTTAGCGGCGGGATGCGACATGATTTTGATGTGTAATCGACGCGAGTCGGCGGTTGAGGTGCTGGATAATCTGCCGATCAGTGAAGTACCACAAGCGTTATCCTTATTGAAAAAGCAGAGTTTTACTTATCGTCAACTACAGTCCTCATCAGAATGGCAGCAAGCGTCTTTGGCAATGCGCCGTTTGGTTGAGGCTTCCGCTTAACTCTAGCGTGGCAATAGGATTCTCTCATCAATAAATTGGGGCTAATAAAACCCCAATTTCTCTTTGAGTTCTTTTAAAAAACGGCGGCTTACTGGGACGATGTAGCCTGAACGGGTGATGATCTCTGCAAGACCGTTGTCTAATAATTTGATCTCTTTGATGGCTTTAAGATTGATCAGATATTGACGATGACAACGTAGCAGAGGCGTTTTTTCTTCTAGGACTTTTAACGTCAGTTGACTACTGGCTCGCTGCTGCGCGGTTTGCACGTGCACTCCAGCGATATCACTACAAGCAAATTCGACCTCTCCCGTTGGGATGATCATGATCCGATTGAGGCCAATACACGGTACTTGATCAAGCTGACTGGGGGCGAGAATCGAGTAATCCGGCGTTTTCGCTACGCTACGTTGTAAACGTTGAATGGTTTTTTCAAGTCGCGTCGGATCGACCGGTTTGAGTAAATAATCAAAGGCGTTATCTTCAAAGGCTTGCAGTGCGTATTGGTCATAGGCAGTCACAAACACTACCTTGGGCATGGTGTCAGGATCGAGCATCGCGAGCAGTTCAATCCCAGTAATTTGTGGCATTTGAATATCCAAAAACACCACATCCGGCTTAAACTGATTGATTTTTTTCAGTCCCTCAATCGCATTATTCGCTTCACCAATTACCTGCATGTTGCCATTTTCATTGAGTAATTCAATGAGTTCCTCTCGGGCCAAACACTCATCATCAATTACTAAAGCTGATAACGTTACCATCCCTTAAGCTCCTCGTTGTTGTTCAGGAATGAGAAAACTCATTCGCGTGCAATGGTTTGGCTCAACGTCAATTTTAAGCGTTGCTGAGTGACCAAACTGATGGATTAAACGTTTATCGACAATGTGCATTCCTAAACCATCGTGATCGTGTTGTGGCGTTTGATAACTCCCCGCATTATCTTCAACCACTATGCGCTGACCGGCAGGCTCGGCGAGATTATAGATGCGTATTTTACCGCCTTCGAGCAGATTAGATACTCCATGTTTAATCGCATTCTCCACTAAGGGCTGCAAAGTAAAGCTCGGTAATTGACGAGTTAATAGTGGCTCATCGATCGTAATCTCAACTTCTAAACGATCGCTAAAACGTGCTTTTTCAATGGTTAAATAGGCATTCACGTGTGCGAGCTCATCTTGCAAGGTGACCGTTTCAACATTTTGCTTGAGATTGCTGCGGAAAAATTGCGAAAGATGCTGAATAAGATCGCGGGCTTTAGCTGGATCACGTCGGATCACGGCGCTAATCGTATTGAGTGCATTGAATAAAAAATGTGGGTTGACTTGAGCTTGCAGTAACTTGATTTCAGCTCGTGAGAGAAGAATTTGTTTCGCTTGATATTCACCATACAGAATTTGGCTTGAGAGTAATTGAGCAATACCTTGGCCCATTGAGACATTAATGGTTGAAAACAATTTCCGTTTTGGTTCGTACAACTTGATGGTCCCGATCACTCGATCTCCTGCTCGTAGTGGAATAATCAATGCGGAACCCAATTTACAGTTTGCCGATAATGAGCATTGATAGGGATGCTCTTTACCATCAAGATAAATGATCGCATTACGATTTATGGCGTCTAAAGTGCTTTGTGAAGATATCGCGGTATTCGGTCGATGGTGATCATCGCCAACGCCGACAAAAGCGAGGATCTTGTCGCAATCGGTAATTGAAACGGCACCCACATTGGTTTGTTCATAAACAATACGAGCAATTTTATGGGCATTTTCAGGGGTAAAACCTGCCGCTAAAATGCCAACCGAACGTTCGGCGATGTTTAATGCTCGGCGAGAAAAAGTCGCCGAATACTCATCAAAAATGGTTTTCCTATCTTGTAAAATACTCATAAACAATGCCGCCCCTACTGAGTTGGCAATGATCATCGGCGCCGCAATCGCAGATACGAGGTGATAAGCCTCACTAAACGGCTTAGCAATCAGTAAGATCAAAACCATCTGCACAATTTCAGCGACGAAGGTAATGCCAAACACCACACTAGGGCTAAACAGTAAATGGCGTTTGCCTCGTTTAAGTAAATAAGCATGAAACACGCCGCCAATGACTCCTTCGGCGGTGGTCGAGATAGCACAGGCAAGATCGGTAAACCCACCAAGAGAATAACGGTGCAGACCTCCTGTTAACCCGACAGCAAAACCGACCAAAGGACCACCAAATAACCCGCCCATAACCGCGCCAATGGCTCGCGTGTTGGCTATCGCATCATCAATGTGCAATCCGAAGTAGGTGCCCATAATACAAAACAATGAAAACAGCACATAAACGGTCATTTTATGACTAAAATGACCTGAAATGTTGAGTAATGGCAGAAAGATTGGGGTTTTACTCAGCATATAAGCCAAGACTAAGTAGACACACATTTGCTGTAGTAGGGAGAGGATCAGTTCCATCGATGTTTGCGCCTAGTCATAAAGAGTCAAAGCCGCTATTTTAAGTAACTTGAAGGCAATAAAATACATTGGTTGAATGAATTACTTTTCCAATGCTATGTTGCACCTGATGTGTAATTTTTAGTTTACACGATTTGTTTTTTTAAATTTACACTTGCAATGTTTTTTTAGCCTGTTATTTTGTGTTTAGTTGAGTTTTGGTCGCCAAATACATTTTGGTGTAAATTAAAGATTACAGGTGTAGCGATGAAGAAAAGTGATTTAAGTGACATTAATATCGTTGATGAACAGGTATTGATTACCCCTGATGCATTAAAAGCTAAACTGCCATTAAGTGAAAAAGCCAGACTGTCGATTCGACAATCTCGGCAAACCATCGCGGATATTATCCATAAACGTGATCACCGTTTATTGGTGGTTTGTGGCCCTTGTTCTATTCATGATATTCAAGCCGCAAAAGAGTATGCTAAACGTCTGCAGGCATTGGCGGCTGAGCTGAGCGATCAACTGTATATTGTGATGCGAGTTTACTTTGAGAAACCACGTACCACGGTTGGCTGGAAAGGCCTGATTAATGACCCGCATCTTGATGGATCGTTTGATATTGAGCATGGTTTACATGTCGGACGTCAATTATTGGTAGATTTAGCGGAGATGGGCATGCCACTTGCGACAGAGGCGCTTGATCCGATCAGTCCGCAATATTTAGCCGATACTTTCAGTTGGGCAGCGATTGGCGCTCGAACGACGGAATCACAAACTCACCGTGAGATGGCCAGTGGTCTTTCTATGCCGATTGGCTTTAAAAATGGTACCGATGGTAGCTTATCGACGGCGATTAACGCGATGCAAGCCGCGTCATCAAGCCACCGTTTTATGGGCATTAATCGTGAAGGGCAAGTGGCTCTTTTAACCACACAAGGCAATATGAATGGCCATGTGATTTTACGTGGCGGCAAACAAACCAATTACGATTCCGTTTCGGTCGCTGAGTGTGAACAACAATTAACCGGTTTTGGGTTGGACGCGGCATTGATGGTCGATTGCAGTCATGCCAACTCACGTAAAGATTATCGTCGCCAGCCATTGGTGGCCGAAGATGTGATTCATCAAATTCGCGAAGGAAACCGCTCGATCATCGGTGTGATGATTGAAAGTCACTTAAACGAAGGAAATCAATCAGCGGAGCTACCTAAATCGCAAATGCAATACGGCGTTTCAATCACGGATGCGTGTATTGATTGGCAAACGACAGAACAATTATTGCGTCATGCTCACCAGGCGCTGGTGCCTTTTTTAGCAGACCGCTGTAAATCGTAGATAAAGGAACAACGATGGCTGAAGAGTTGAATGCATTACGGGAACAAATCGACGCATTGGATAAACAGATGATTGATTTACTGGCTCGCCGTTTAGCATTAGTTGAGCAAGTCGGAGAGGTCAAAAGCCGTTACGGATTGCCGATTTATGTTCCAGAACGGGAAGCGAGTATGCTGGCGTCGCGCCGTACTGAAGCTGAAGCACAAGGTGTGCCACCACAATTAATCGAAGATATTTTACGCCGAACCATGCGCGAGTCTTACGCCAGTGAGAAAGATTCAGGCTTTAAATGTTTAAAGCCTGAATTACGTTCAGTGGTGATCATCGGTGGTCATGGCCAACTTGGCCGCCTGTTCGCTCGTATGTTTGAGTTATCCGGTTATCAGGTCAAAGTGCTGGGTAGCCAAGATTGGCATCGCGCCGATGAACTCTTACATGATGCAGGTTTAGTGGTGGTGACAGTACCGATAGATTTGACTGTCGGTGTGATTGAGAAACTCAATAAACTCCCTTCCGATTGTATTTTATGTGATTTAACGTCAATTAAATCGAAGCCGTTGGCGGCCATGTTGAAGGTTCATTCTGGCCCTGTGGTTGGTTTACACCCGATGTTCGGACCTGATGTTCCAAGCTTAGCAAAGCAAGTCATCGTGTATTGTGATGGCCGAGGAGTGGAGCAGTATCAATGGCTGCTGGACCAATTTGCGATTTGGGGAGCGAGTTTATGTGCCATTGATGCCCAAGAGCACGATCAAGGTATGACCTTAATTCAAGCATTACGTCACTTCACTTCATTTGTTTACGGTCTGCATTTAAGTAAAGTTAATCCTAATATTGAACAGTTGCTTAAATTAAGCTCACCGATTTACCGTCTCGAATTGGCGATGGTCGGGCGTTTGTTTGGGCAAGACCCAAATTTATACGCGGATATTATTTTATCTTCGCAAGAGAATATTGAGATGATTGGCCGTTTTCAGGATAGTTTAGAACAAGCGGTCGGCTTGCTTAAACAAGGGGATAAACTAGGTTTTGTTAGCCAATTTAACCAAGTGAGCGATTGGTTTGGCGACTATTCTCAGCAGTTTATGCAAGAGAGTCAGCACTTACTTAAACACGCCAGCGATGCTTGGCAACGTTGATAAACGTTATGGAGCCTCAGTCACTAAATGTTCTAAATCGCGGTGTAAAAGCTCGTCATCACCGATATTGAGTTCTACTAGGCGTTTTAAATGGGCGATACTCTCTAAATCAATATGAACTATCTTGATATGCAGAATACGCTCATTTTGCCGCACCAATTGTCCGCTTAAACGAATCGTGATCTCGCTTTCCGGCAGGGTAAACGCCACGTCTACTAACTGATCGCTATCTAAATTGGGTTCATCGACGGCCCACAAGAGTAAACCTCGTAAAGAGAGATCGTGGATACAAGTCGTGAGCTGTATATCACCTTGCTGTAACATTGCTGGCGCTTGGTAAAGGATGCGTGAAAACTGTCGACGTTCGATCATAAGTCCTACAATTGCGTAATGAGTACGCATTAAGCATAGCAGAGTGCAGGTGCCTTAACTCGAATTTGGCGCACGAAATAAGGTTTTGTGCAGAGCAAAAAAAGCTACCCGAAGGTAGCTTTAATCTGGGCAACGGATTATTTGCTGATCCGTTTGTACTTAATACGATGTGGCTCAGCCGCTTGAGCGCCAAGCGTGCGCTTTAGCCATTCCATATATTCGGTATAGTTACCTTCATAGAAGTTCACTTGTCCCTCATCCCGATAATCAAGGATATGAGTGGCAATACGGTCAAGGAACCAACGGTCGTGCGAAATCACCATCGCACAGCCTGGGAATTCCAATAAGGCTTCTTCGAGTGCGCGTAGGGTTTCAACATCTAAGTCGTTGGTTGGTTCATCGAGCAGTAGGACGTTGCCTCCCGCTTTAAGCAGCTTGGCTAGATGGACGCGGTTACGCTCACCACCAGACAGCTCGCCAATGATTTTTTGCTGGTCATTGCCTTTAAAGTTGAAGCGAGAGCAGTACGCTCGCGCTGGAATTTCAAAGTTATTGATCTTAATGATATCCGCGCCTTCAGAGATCTCTTGGAAGACCGTTTTCTTGTCATCCATGCTGTCACGGAACTGGTCGACCGAAGCTAATTTAACCGTTTCACCTAACTCAATGGTTCCTGAATCGGGCTGCTCAGCGCCACTAAGCATTTTAAATAAGGTTGATTTACCGGCGCCGTTAGCACCGACAATACCAACGATCGCGCCTTTCGGCATGCTGAATGACAGATTATCAATCAGTACGCGATCACCAAACGATTTGGTTAGGTTGTTGACTTCCAGCACTTTATCACCAAGACGCTCACCAGGTGGGATGAACAATTCATTGGTTTCGTTACGTTTTTGGTATTGGCCGGTGGTCATCTCTTCAAAGCGAGCCATCCGCGCTTTAGATTTAGCTTGACGACCTTTTGGATTTTGACGAACCCATTCTAGCTCTTTTTCGATGGTTTTTTGACGGGCACTTTCCCCGGCTTTTTCTTGTTTCAAACGTTCATCTTTTTGTTCTAGCCAAGACGTGTAGTTACCTTGCCATGGAATACCTTCACCACGGTCCAGTTCTAAAATCCAACCTGCAGCATTATCGAGGAAGTAACGGTCGTGGGTAATCGCCACCACAGTACCGCTATAATCAACCAAGAAGTGCTCAAGCCAAGCCACGGATTCTGCATCTAAGTGGTTGGTGGGCTCATCAAGCAGTAGCATATCGGGCTTTTCAAGCAGTAAACGACAAATCGCGACTCGGCGGCGTTCACCACCTGATAGAGTGGCGATTTTGGCATCCCATTCAGGCAGACGTAAAGCGTCGGCGGCGCGCTCAAGAGCGGCTTCTAAATTATGACCATCTTTGGCTTGGATCAGCGATTCTAACTCGCCTTGCTCTTTGGCTAGGGCGTCGAAGTCTGCGTCCGGTTCAGCATAAGCGGCGTAGACTTCATCGAGTCGCTTGAGTGCATGGGCCACATCAGCAACCGCTTCTTCAACCACTTCACGGACCGTCTTATTTTCGTCCAAGACAGGCTCTTGGGGAAGGTATCCCACATTTAAGCCGGGTTGCGGACGAGCTTCGCCATCAAAATCTTGATCAATCCCTGCCATAATGCGTAGGAGTGTCGATTTACCTGAGCCATTGAGGCCAAGCACGCCGATTTTAGCACCAGGGAAAAAGCTTAACGAAATATCTTTGAGGATTTGACGCTTAGGAGGCACAACTTTGCTCACCCGCGACATGGTATAGACGTATTCAGCCATTGCCGATCATTCCTAATCTTTCAAACAGAACAAAGCCATTATTCTATATCAAAGCTAATCCTTTTGTTACTCGTCAGCCAGTTATTTTGCTTGGTTGACGGTTTCTGACTGGGGAAATGAACCACACAATGTGTAAGAAAATTAAATGCAACAAGTGGATTAAGGTTTTTTATTACTATTGACTTCAAGTTTACATCTTACATCTTTACATTTCTCTGAAGAATCTGCGTAATAATGTGAATTGGGAAAGGGAAATAGAAGGGATCATCGCAATGGGGTATCGGGCTTTATTGAAACGGCATAAGCACAGTTCATCAATGCTGCTCGGCTGCGTTTTGATCGGTGCAATGAGTTTTAGTCACTTAGGGGTTAGCAAAACCTTAGACTTAGAAGCGCAACGTGAATTGTATGAACAAGCGCAGCAATGGTTAGATAATAAAGATGTCACACGTTTCAAAAAAGCGCGCAAACAGATAGCCGATTATCCATTAACACCATATCTCGATTATCGGAGCTTTTTGATTGATTTAGGTGACAAGTCTCCGATTGTGGTGCGTAATTTTATCGATAGTCATAAAACATTTCCTTTTTCAAATCGGATCAGTGCACCTTATTTTGATGCTTTAGCGAGTCAGGGAAAGTGGGCGGAGATGTTGAAGTTTTCACCGAATGAACCCAATGGAGAAACGTATCGCTGTCACTATTATCATGCCAAGTTAAAAACTGGGCGTTACAACGAAGCCTTCGTTGGCGCTAAAGCGCTGTGGCAAAGTGGCGCAAGTGTTTCTTCGGCTTGCGATCCGCTCTTCACGGTGTGGGAGCAGCAAGGTGGCTTGACGGATAGTCTAGTTTTACAACGTATGCTATTGGCTTTTGAAGGGCGAAATCGGTCATTAATGCGTCATTTAGCCAGTAAGCTTAATGGCAAACCGACACATGCAGAAGCGTTGGCAATGATCGGCTTGTACGACAAACCTGAAACGGTAGTGAGTTTTATTACCCAGTATCGCGATAAAACCCTGTTGTATCGTCAGGTGGAGCTGGCGTTAGAAAAAGCAGCGAGAGCCGATGCGATTCAAGCCCAACGGTTATGGATATTAGTTGATAAACAGCTAGATTGGTCGGATTCGTTGCGTGCTCGGACTGGGCAATATATCGCTTTACGTATGATGAGTGTCGAACCACCTGAGCTTCAACAATGGCGCGATAGTATGATTATGGGCAGTGATAATACCCACTTAATTGAAACTCGAATACGTTTAGCGTTGCGCAGTATGGATTGGCAGGGAATAGCTAAGTGGATAGAGCAATTACCCGCAGAAGATAAAGCTTCAACGCGTTGGCAATATTGGTTAGCACGCAGTGAATTACAAGCAGGACAAGCGGAACAGGGACTGAAAAGAATGCGTAGCTTACTCGGGTTACGTAATTTTTATAGTGTTGCTGCAGCAGAAGCATTACAACAATCGATTCAATACCCAAGTTCGACGCTCTCTTTAAATCGCGAGTTGATTAAACCTTATCAAACAGAGCTCATTCGCATCGGTGAGTTGATTGAGCGCGATAAAATCGCCGCAGCGAAGAGCGAATGGAATTGGCTATTGCAGCGAGTGGAACAACCCAGCAAAGAGATGCTCGCGGTCTATGCTGCCACACAACATTGGTATCATTTAACGGTCCGCGCGACGATATCGGCCAATTTATGGGATAACACTCAGTTACGTTTTCCTCTCGCCCATCAATGGTGGTTCAATTTTTATGGAGAGAAACATGGTATTGATCCGATTACCTTGATGTCGTTGGCGAGGCAAGAAAGTGCGATGGATATCGAAGCGCGTTCTCCTGTTGGTGCTCGGGGCATTATGCAGGTCATGCCGACAACGGCTCGCTATACCGCGCAAAAATATCGCTTAAGTTATCAACATGAAGATGAGCTTTTCCAAGTTGGTAAAAATATTGAAATTGGCAGTCACTATCTGAATGATTTATTAGCGAGATACAACAATAATCGTATTTTGGCTTTTGCTGCTTACAATGCTGGCCCCAGCCGAGTCGATCGCTGGCGAGAACAGACTCAAGGGCAGTTAGATGCTTATGCGTTTATTGAGGCGATTCCGTTTCGCGAAACCAGAGGCTATATCCAAAACGTGTTGATGTTTGAAACTTACTATCGCGATGTGATGGGAGTCAATGGCCCATTTTTAACCGACAATGAGTTGCAGACTATGTATTGATTCCCTCGCAGTCTGTTCTACAATACGGAGCATGTATCACTTAACGAGTACAACCATGTCAACACAACCGGATTACAGTGACTGGAGCGAATTATTAACCTTGGTGCAACAAGCTGCATCACTCGATCAACATGAGATGCTACTGACCATGTTAATGACGCCTGATGAACGAGAGGCATTAGTTGCACGAATCAATATTCTCTGTGAGTTATTGAAAGGGGAGTTATCTCAACGGCAAATGAGTCAATTACTGGGAGTGGGGGTCGCAACCATTACTCGTGGCTCTAATGAGTTGAAATCACGCTCATTAACTGAGCGTGAAGCTTTGGCATCGTTGCTACTCAAATAGCTTATTGTATGATTTGCTGTGATATGAATGATATTGCGGTAAGTTAAAAGGAAAAAGCGTTTTATTTCGATAGGTTAAATTCGCACCTGTTTGCTTGAGTCGTGTAAGTGGTGACTATTTTTTCGGTGCTTTATCTAAATCTAAAGGCATAAATAGCTCGGGATGCAAAAATGGTACTAAGGCTAAAATAAGAGCCTGATGGTAAACTGAGCTACGAGTTAAATGATGTTGAGTAAGTAAACTGATCGCTCCTCCTTTTTGTTTGATGTTATCGGTACCAAAAACGTCATCCATAATCTCACCAAGTTCATTGTTGGCGTGTAAACGTTGGTTAATGGCGGGGGGTAGCATGAGGCTGGCAGAACGAGACTCGCCATATTGTTCTGCCGATTTAACGATCATCCAAGCAAACGTCATCCCCTGCTCAATGCCTGCTTCTAAGCCGACATAAAAATCGGCTCCTGGATAAGCTTGCTCTGCATGGTGCACTCGATTAAGTGCGCCTTGTTTGGTCTCTTCATCGCTCATTGGTTGAGCCGCAACGCCGCTATCAACCGTCACGCCCTGTAATTGCAATGTATGATTAGGAAATAATTGCTCAAAAGCGCTTTTAACGGCGTTAATTTTGGCAGGATTCAGTGAAGCGACGATGATATGGATAATGGCTTGATTTGATGACATGCTGAGATTCTCTTTATTTCTTAGTCAATATGTTGTTGCTAGTTGAATTGTTGCGGTGTTATCCCTTTCCTACTTGAAGCAGCCGCGGTGTTGGCTCCCCAATCACATAGTTTGCCTATGCTCATCGGGATTTACTTACTTGTCGCCTACCTGCAACTCCAAGTCGTTTGGGTATAGCTACGTTCGTTTGTCCCAATCACTATGGTTATCTATATTAATGGTGACTGACGTGCTTTCCACTTAGCAATCACTCAACATTGTTAGAGATTGCACCATCAGCAGTTTTTTACGCTGGGATTAACTTAACCTGAGTGGGTTTAATATTCTCAATAGGATAACAGCCAAGTACCTTTAAATGTTTGGTCAGTTTAGTTAGTTCACTAAGTGCTTTTTGCATCTCTTCTGAATCCAGATGAGCTTGCAAGTCGACATAGAACATTTCTTCCCACGGATTACCCATGATAGGTCTGGATTCCAGTTTGGTCATATTAATACCATAACGTTGGAGCACTAATAGGGTGGCGACTAATGAGCCAGCTTCTTGTGCCGTTGACATGATCAGGGTAGTTTTTGCTGGAATTTGAGTTGAGACTTCAATTGGTTTACGGGCCACAACAATAAACCGAGTATGGTTTTCTGTTTGGTTAGCGATATTGGTTTGAATCGATTGTAAGCCATACAATTTGCCACTTGCTGCATTGCCGATTGCTGCAACATCATCACGTTGCAGTTGTTGTACTTTTTTCATCGCATCGGCAGTGCTAGCACAGGTTTCCAGTTTGACCCCTTGCAAGCGACTTAAAAACTCACTGCATTGTTGGTGTGGCTGTGGGTGTGAATAGAGAATTTTCAACGCTTCTAAGCGGATATCTTGTGTGGCAACTAAGCAGTGTTCTATCGGTTGAGTGATCTCGCCGACGATATATAGGGTGGTATGTTGAAGTAAGTCATACACTTCATTAATCGAGCCTGAACTGGTGTTTTCAATTGGTAAAACACCATAATCTGCATGGCCAGATTCAACGGTTTTGGTAATGTCTCTAAATTGTTCGCAATTGAGTTCGATAAGCTTAGTATTTTTACGGCTGAAATATTCTCGGGTCGCAAGATGTGAGTAAGAGCCTTTCGCTCCGAGAAAAGCAACTCTAGCCAATGGCTTGCGGTTTTGTGGATTGGCTAGGTTTTGTAAATAAGCTTGCTGCAGTAATACGGAGTCTTCAATAATCGTATGGAACAGTTTGGTAATGTATTGGGCGTCTAATTGATAATCCTGTTTACCGACTTGAATTAACTTGACCAATAGTTGCTGCTCGCGAACGGGATCGCGTACGGGCTTTGAGGTTTGTACTTTACTCTTGGCGACCTCGACACTCAGTTGGCGACGTTCGGAAAGTAGCCTAAGTAATTGATTATCAATGGTGTTTAATCGGTCGCGAATCTCTTCTAGTGACAGTTTTGGGCTGGTCATAACTAAATCCTTATAAAAAAGCCTCCCGATGGGAGGCTTTCTGTCTGTTCGTTTTTGACTTATTTTCTTTAAACGAGCAAGCCTCCAAGATTATTGGAGAAAAAAGAAGTTAAAAACAAACAGAAAATGAGAGGTTAACATCGGTTATTGCTACCTTAGCGATTGAATGGACACAATAAGCAAGCCAGTAAACAGCGTCAAGCAAAAAAATAGCGCCCTAAGGCGCTAAATGGATAACAGGGGAAGATTATTCTTCGACTTCTACAATTTCAGGTTTCTCGGTACGACGAGCATCGGGTTTATGGCGCAATTTATTGAGCTGTCGCTCTAATTTTTGTTCAACTTCATTAATCGCGGCATAGAGATCCTCGTGAATTGCAGAAGCGACTAGTTGACCTTTCGGGATAGTGACCGTCGCTTCAAATTTTTTCTGCTTATTGGGTTGTTCACTAAAGCTTGCTTGGCAACCGGTGATGTCGACTTGCCATTTTTCGAGCTTTTTAAACTTACTCTCAATGTAGCTACGGATTGCAGAGGTGATTTCAATGTTTTTGCCAGTGATGTTCATTTGCATAGTGTTTTTCCTCTGTTGCATCCCTTATGGGTTAACTTCAGATTACAGGTTTCTGGATAAAATAATGTGATCAAGATCTCTTTTTTGTTGGGTGTTGATACGCTTGAAAGCAAACGTGATCTTTCGCAAAGAGTGGTAGGAATAGTGGATAAAAAGACTTGTTATTATCAAAGAAAGCGCTAGATTGATGAGTGGAATCACTAAATATTACGCCTATTTTAGCGCTTTGTTACGGCCTAAAAAAATGTCATATACCTTCCTTAATGCTTCGCTTTATTACGATTTCACCCTTTTCTGCTTATCCACTTGAGTCAACGATTTCCCCCACTTGCATTATTGATTAATGCAAGTGGGGACATGGATTTTTCGCTTACCCATAACTCAGTCGTTTAGTTATAGAAACGAGGGGTAATAATGATGCTGAATTTAAGCTTAAGGACGAGCGTTCAGTTGCATTAGCTGTTTGGTTCGCTCGGCCGCATCAGTCAAGCCTAGTTGCTGATAAGCTTTTAGCTGAATAGATAAGGATTTGCGTGCTGCTTCAGTACCCGGATAGGTTTTCTGTAGCTCTTGAGTTCGATTAATCGCGGCGATCCAAGCCTCACGGCGTAAATAAAAATCAGCCGTCGCTAAGTCATATTCAGCTAAACGATTTTTCAAAGCAATCATGCGCTGTTGTGCATCATTAGCGTATAAACTGTTTGGGTAACGTTCAAGTAGACGTTTAAAATCTGCGAAAGCAGCTTTTACTGGTTCTGGGTCGCGATCACTACGGTCAATATTGAATAGATCGTGCATAAAGTTTCGATCTTGGGCCATATGAGTTAAGCCGCGCATGTACAGAACCCAATCCATTTTTTCATGAGTGGGATTGAGTCGAATAAAACGTTCAATGGTCGCAAGCCCTAAAGCGAGATCATCATTTTTATAGTAAGCGTAGATCAAGTCCAACTGAACCTGCTCTGAATACGCTCCGAAGGGGTAGCGAGAGTCTAGTGCTTCTAACTTATCGATGGCGGTTAACCAATTACCGCTTTGCAATGAAGTTTGAGCATCACTGTACAACTCTGCGGGTGGAACGTCAGGGACAATCTCTTCTTTACTTGAACAGCCAACTAATAAAGATAATGCGAGTAAGCCTGATAAAGTTTGGTATTTCATGTCAGGGTTAGGTTCCTTGCAATAAAGCTTCTAAACTTGGAGCGAGCTTGCTCCGTAAATCGTTTCGTTACTTTCCGATCAGTAACAGATACAATGAAAACATATTTTTCCACACTCGTGGCTATTAGTCTCACGGTTTTTAAAAAAGTTCGATATGGCTCAGCAGATTGAATTAACTCAAACAGTAAAAGAAAGCCAGCTTGGTCAGCGTTTAGACCAAGCGGTAGCAGAATTATTTGTCGATTTTTCCCGCTCTCGTCTTAAAGAGTGGTTGTTAGATGGCAAAATTACAGTCAATGGAACGGTGGTCACTAAGCCTCGGACCAAAGTGATGGGAGGAGAGAGCATTACCGTTCTGGCCGAGCTAGAAGATGAACAACGCTGGGAAGCGCAAGATATTCCACTTAATATCGTTTATGAAGATGACGATATTCTGGTGATCAATAAACCCAGAGATTTTGTCGTTCATCCTGGGGCGGGAACGCCAGATCGTACCGTATTAAATGCTTTACTCTTTCATTATCCACCAATTGCAGAAGTTCCACGTGCAGGGATTGTGCATCGTCTTGATAAAGATACGACGGGTTTAATGGTGGTCGCGAAGACAGTCCCAGCACAAACACGTTTGGTAAGAGATTTGCAAAAACGCAATATTACCCGTGAATATGAAGCGATTGCGATCGGTAAAATGACCGCGGGTGGCATGATTGATAAACCAATCGGTCGTCACTCAACAAAGCGTACTTTAATGGCGGTGAATCAAATGGGTAAACCTGCGGTTACGCATTATCGTGTCGCAGAACATTTTCGTGAACATACCCGGATTCGCTTGCGTTTAGAAACCGGGCGAACTCACCAAATTCGAGTACACATGGCTTATCTGCAACATCCGTTGTTAGGTGACAGTGCTTATGGTGGTCGGGCGCGTATTCCTAAAGGAGCAACCCCTGAGCTCACGGAAATGATTAGAGCTTTTGATAGACAAGCACTGCATGCCGTAATGTTAAAGTTTGAACACCCGATCACTGGCGAGGAGCTTGAGTTTCATGCTCCAGTGCCCGATGATATGGTTATTATGACAGAAGCGTTACGTGAAGATGCTAAACTGAACTATTCGCAAGAGTATTAAACCATGTCGGTGATCATTCCTAACTGGCCAGCGCCTAACAATGTGAAAGCGTTTTGTTCAACCCGTCATGGTGGATTTTCTCTTCCGCCTTACGATGGTTTGAATGTTGGCATGCATGTTGGGGATGATCCGTCGATAGTGGCAAAAAATCGCGACTGGTTGCAACAATACTGTCGGATGCCATCCCCGCCTATCTGGCTTAATCAAACACATTCCACTCGAGTGATTGAAGTCAGCCAGCCTAGTTATAAAGTGCTGGATGCTGATGGTATTGTTACATCAACTCCGCGTGTCGTCTGTTCAGCCATGACAGCTGATTGTTTACCAATATTGATTACCAATATGCAAGGTACTCGAGTTGCCGCGGTTCATGCGGGTTGGCGAGGATTAGCCGGAGGGATTATTGAGCAGGCTTTAGACAAGTTTTCTGATGATGTTTTAATCTGGCTTGGTCCTGCGATTGGTCCTCAAGCCTTTGAGGTTGGTGATGAAGTCAGGCAGGTTTTTTGCGATTATGATAGTCATGCGCAAAGGGCTTTTTCAGCAACATCCAATTGCGGCAAATGGTTGGCCGATATCGCTCAACTTGCACAATTACGTTTAGCAAAAATTGGTATTGATCAGGTGGTTAAAAGTGATTTATGTACTTATCAACATGATCAGCAATTTTATTCGTACCGACGCGATGGCGTAACTGGCCGACAGGCTTGCTTCATCTGGATAGAATAGTCAGACAAAATAGCACGGTTTCGTGATTAAAATCTGACTCTGTATGGCTAACCTTCTTTTCTGTTACCTAATAAGCTATCGCTTGTTAGTCCACTTTAAGTTTGTCCTTTGTTCTATAGCCTTATATAGCGCATTTTCTGCTCATAAAGTTATCCCCTTTGACTTGAAATATCTTCTTTGCGTAACCATGTTCTCTATGTGATTAGTTTCTCTTGAATGAGATTAGGAAGGTGGTTATGCGTCTTGATAGATTTACCAGTAAATTTCAAATAGCCATTTCTGATGCGCAGTCTTTGGCTCTAGGTCGTGATCATCAGTATATCGAGCCAGTTCATTTAATGGTGGCACTGCTCGATCAAAATGGCAGTCCTATTCGTCCGTTGTTAACCATGTTGAATATTGACGTGGCACAGCTACGCTCAAAACTAGGCGAGATGCTCGACAGGCTCCCTAAAGTGAGTGGGATTGGTGGTGATGTTCAGCTATCTGGTGCGTTGGGTACGTTATTTAATCTCTGTGATAAAGTGGCACAAAAACGCCAAGATGCGTACATCTCCTCTGAAATATTTTTGCTAGCGGCAATCGAAGATAAAGGACCTCTTGGTCAATTATTAAAAGAGGTTGGATTGAGTGAGAAAAAGCTCTCTGCAGCGATTGAAACCATCCGTGGTGGGCAAAAAGTTAATGATCCTAATGCCGAAGAACTGCGTCAAGCTTTAGAAAAATTCACGATTGATCTGACTGAACGAGCTGAGCAAGGCAAATTAGACCCTGTGATAGGCCGTGACGATGAAATTCGCCGTACCATTCAAGTATTGCAACGGCGTACGAAAAATAACCCAGTGATCATCGGTGAACCTGGTGTGGGTAAAACCGCCATTGTCGAAGGTTTAGCACAGCGAATTATTAATAATGAAGTGCCAGAAGGGCTACGCGGCCGACGGGTACTTTCTCTCGATATGGGCGCTTTAGTCGCAGGAGCTAAATATCGCGGTGAATTTGAAGAGCGTTTAAAATCGGTGCTGAACGAGCTGGCCAAAGAAGAAGGTAATGTCATCTTATTTATTGATGAATTACATACCATGGTCGGCGCCGGTAAAGGTGAAGGGTCTATGGATGCCGGGAATATGCTCAAACCGGCCTTGGCGCGTGGAGAATTGCATTGCGTTGGCGCGACAACACTCGATGAATATCGCCAGTATATCGAAAAAGATCCTGCATTGGAGCGTCGCTTCCAAAAAGTTTTAGTGGATGAACCGAGCGTTGAAGATACGGTGGCGATCCTACGAGGGTTAAAAGAGCGCTATGAATTGCATCATCATGTTGAGATTACCGATCCTGCGATTGTTGCTGCGGCAACATTATCGCATCGTTATATCTCCGATCGTCAATTGCCAGATAAAGCGATCGATTTAATCGATGAAGCCGCTTCGAGTATTCGTATCCAAATGGATTCAAAACCGGAAGTGCTTGATAAATTGGAACGAAAAATTATCCAATTGAAGATTGAACAGCAAGCATTAAGTAATGAACACGATGATGCGAGCGAAAAACGTCTGGGCATTATTAATGATGAGTTAAAAGAAAAAGAGCGCGAGTATTCAGAATTAGAAGAAATTTGGAACACAGAAAAAGCAGCGTTATCGGGAACGCAACACATTAAATCAGCATTAGAACAAGCGCGTTTAGATTTAGAAGTGGCAAGACGTGCTGGTGATTTAAACCGCATGTCTGAGTTGCAATATGGACGGATTCCTGAACTAGAAAAACAGCTAGATTTAGCGACTCAAGCTGAAATGCAAGAGATGACCTTGTTACGCAATAAAGTTACCGATGAAGAAATTGCTGAAGTATTGTCAAAACAGACGGGGATTCCTGTTGCGAAAATGCTGGAAGCCGAAAAAGAGAAGCTGTTGCAGATGGAAACGTTTTTACATCAACGTGTCATCGGGCAGTCGGAGGCGGTTGAGGTGGTTGCTGATGCTATTCGTCGTAGTCGAGCTGGATTATCGGATCCTAATCGCCCAATAGGTTCTTTTTTATTCTTAGGTCCAACGGGTGTAGGGAAAACTGAGCTTTGTAAAACGCTGGCTAATTTCATGTTCGATAGTGAAGATGCCATGGTGCGTATCGACATGTCTGAATTTATGGAAAAACATTCAGTAGCTCGTCTTGTTGGTGCGCCTCCTGGTTATGTAGGTTATGAAGAGGGCGGATACTTGACTGAAGCGGTACGGCGTAAACCCTATTCCGTATTGTTGTTGGACGAGGTTGAGAAAGCGCATCCTGATGTGTTCAATATTTTATTACAAGTGCTCGATGATGGTCGATTAACCGATGGTCAAGGTCGAACCGTTGATTTTCGTAATACGGTAGTGATCATGACCTCCAATTTAGGGTCATCACGCATCCAAGAAAATTTTGCTCATTTGGATTATCAGACTATGAAAGAGCAAGTTATGGAGGTCGTGAGCAAACATTTTCGTCCCGAGTTTTTAAACCGGATTGATGAAAGTGTGGTGTTCCACCCATTAGCTCAAGAGCAGATTAAATCTATTGCCTTTATTCAGTTAGAGCGTTTACGTCAACGTTTAGCCGATAAAGATTATGGATTAATTGTTAGCGATGACGCGTTAGATCTTGTTGCCCACATTGGATTTGATCCAGTATATGGTGCAAGACCGTTAAAACGTGCTATTCAGCAAACAATAGAGAATCCATTAGCAAAATCGATATTATCAGGGCAATTTATTCCTGGTACACCAATCTATCTTGATGTTAAAGAGGGTGATATCGTCGCTCATCAGTAACTCTTTTTTATGAAGGCTATGCCCGTGGCATAGCCTTCTTTGTTTATTGTCCAAGGTCGAAATCAGTCAATAAATCGGGTGAATTCAGTTTTTTGATGGTTTATTGAGCGCTTGATTCACTTGTGTGCTTTTTTCTTGTTTTTACTATTGCCAACCTGAATTTTATGCCTATAATGCGCCCTCACTGACACGGCAGACGCCGCAAGGCTTCAGGCAGTGTTGGTTGAGGGAAAGCTTCTAAAAAAGAAAATTTGAAAAAGTGTTTGACTCTTCAAATTAACTCGCTAGAATTCACCTCCGCTTCGAAGCTCAACGAGAGATTCGCAAGCCAGCTCTTTAACAATTTAAACCAATCAATCTGTGTGGGCACTCGTTGATGATAATCAAAATGCTTAGCAATAAGCACTTCGGTTTCAATGAACTGAGTGACCAAATTGATAGGGCTTTTAGCACTATCGGCACAGTCAATTCATTATCGTTCTGTTGGA
>NZ_WXWI01000021.1:0-94208 GCF_009904895.1 Vibrio sp. V31_P5A7T61 | reverse complement strand
TTGTTTTTTTAGTGTTATAGTCTCTAATAGTCTTATTTTATGTATAAATTTAGATTTAAATTTTTTATTTTTAATCAATTAAGTTTTTAATTTCACGACTGTATGCAAAATGTACCATTCTAAAGGCTTCCCAGTCGATATCCTTCATAATAAAAAAGTTGGCGAAAATCATAAGCTTGGCATACACTTTTCAACAGAGCCGATATGTCTTTGATTGGCTGAACAAAAATGATTTTTATGCTGCTTAATGCAGCAAAGTTTAACCTAGCTTTGAGGAAAGTTTATGGCGCTCACAAAAGCCGATTTGGCTGAAAACCTGTTCGAAAAACTAGGGTTTAGTAAACGGGATGCCAAGGACACGGTAGAAGTATTTTTTGAAGAAATTCGTAAAGCACTTGAGAATGGCGAACAAGTAAAACTGTCTGGTTTCGGTAATTTCGATCTGCGAGATAAAAGTGAAAGGCCAGGTCGAAACCCTAAAACTGGAGAAGATATTCCGATTTCAGCTCGGCGTGTCGTTACATTTCGTCCAGGACAGAAGTTAAAAGCCCGTGTCGAAAATATTCAAGTGGTAAAATAGCAATACATCGCATCAGGCCATACGTTAAGTATGGCCTCGGTGTTTTTACTTAACCTGTTGATAGAAAAGCCTTTCTTAACTTCTGTTTTGGAAGCAGTCTCTTGTTTTTAAATCAACCTAGTTTCATATCCCCGCCGTTATCCGTATAACCACGCCTCTGTTCAATCAATAATAAAGCGCCTAAGTTTAAGCTTACCTAAGCAACTGGATGCTACTAATGTCTGTACCGTCTTAATAGGCTATAGAATGGCCTTCTATGAATGGCGTACCTAATTAGGTTTTTATCCAAGTCGTTAGGAAAGCTCACTTACGCTTTGGAGTGAGTTATATGGTTCCTTTTTCTTTACGTCGTCAACATCCATTAATGCTAGCCTGTTTATTGGCTTTTTCTTCGGCCAGTTTAGCTGATAACCATTGTTATTTTTCTGAATTAGCTCAGGCCGATGATCGGTTAGCCAGTATTAAACATGCAGACCACACTTGCTATAGTTCATGGTATAGCGCTGGAGTAGATAGCTTCAACGATTTATACAGCGAACAGAGTATTGCAGCCATTCAGCGTGACTTAATGACTCACGTTGGTCAGTATCAAGGGCAGGCGGATCAAGCGAAGATCATTAATAATTTAAGTGAATTTATTCGTGCTGCTTATTATGTGCGTTTTTATGCCCAAGGTGAACATCAGCCATTTTCTCAAGCATTAAACGAGCGAATTGCACAAACAATCAATCAGTTTCTGCGCTCTCCTCATGTGGTTAATCAAGGCCGAGAACAAGTTAGTGCCTTTAAAAACATGAGTTTGATGGCGGATAGCATTAAACAACTGCCATTGACGATGGACAGTATGATGGCGTTATTAGAGCACTTTACCCCCGATACTGCGCAAAATACTCAATGGGTTGATGGCTTAAATAATTTATTTAGAGCTATGGCCGGTCATATCGGACGAGATGAGTTTTATCAATATTTAGCTCACAATCCACAACATATTGATACTTTGGAGCGGTTTGCGCAAAACAATCAGTGGGCATTAACCACCGACGCAAAATTTTTAGTTTTTAATGCGATTCGAGAAACAGGACGGTTACTGGCTTCCTCTCAGTTAGTTACTCGCCAACAAGCGAAACAAGTGATGCTAGATACGTTACAACGTTACCCGTTAGGTAGTGAACATGAAACGCTATGGTTGGCAGCGGTAGAGATGCTCCAGCACTTCGCCCCAGAAGCGATTGCCGATATAAATATAGAAGCGCAAAAAGATAACCTAGCAGCGCGTATATTACCTAATTGGCACCAATGTGATGGCCCAGCGATTGTTCGTTCGCAAGATTTGACCATACAACAAGAGCGTGAAGTCTGTTCGGTTCTCAACGCGAAAGAGCAAGATTTCCATCAGGTTGTCAACAGCGGTGGTCTACCGGTAGCCGACGATTTGAATGACAAAGTAGAAGTTGTGGTGTTTGCGAATAACCAAAGTTACGTCGATTATTCCGCATTTTTGTTTAATAACACGACGGATAATGGTGGTCAGTATCTAGAGGGCAATCCAGCCGATCCGAATAATCGAGCACGATTTATCGCTTATCGCTATGCTAACGGTGAAGATGCGCTATCAATTCTTAACCTTGAACATGAATATGTCCACTATTTGGATGGACGATTTAACTTATATGGCGGTTTTGGCGAAAACCTTGCTCATGGACATATTGTCTGGTGGTTAGAAGGTTTTGCGGAATACATGCATTATAAACAAGGTTACGATGCTGCTATTCGCACGATTCAACAGGGGAAAATGAGCCTTTCTGATGTTATGGCGACCACCTATTCTCATGATACTAATCGTATTTACCGTTGGGGTTATCTCGCAGTGCGCTATATGTTAGAAGCGCACCCTCAAGAGGTGGATCGCTTGCTGGCGTTGGCAAGACAAGGTCAATATGCACAGTGGGCAGAAGTGGTGAAACAATTAGGTACTCAATATGATGAGGACTTTTCGCGCTGGTTAGATACGTTAGAGCTTGAAGAACCAGAAACGGTGGATCCTACACCTGAGCAGCCACAAGAGGCACAACCGATAGAGTTAGAGGCTAATCAAGCGATAATATTGTACGGTAATTATCTTTCTGAGCAACTCTATTATATTGATGTTCCTGAGCGCACGTTAAGCTTTCAGGTTACGATTGATGGGCAAGGTGATGCGGACTTATACATGAGTTATGAAAAAGTCGCTCATTATTATGATTATCAATTCAGTAATGTTGCCCTTGGTAGTAATGAGATATTAAGTTTTAAGCCTCAAGCGGATGGTTATGTACAAGCTGGTCGTTATTATATTAGTGTCACTGGGAGAGCGGCGTTTTCTGATGTCAAGCTATTGGCACAGATCCAATATGACCAAACTAGCACCCCAAGCCATGAAGTTGACGATTTGAACCCGATACGCCTTGAGGCTGAGGTCAAACAGAACTTAATGGTGAATCAGCGTCGTTATGCAGCGATTTACGTCCCTGAAGGTGTTCAACGTGTCCAAATATGGATGACGCCAACACAATCCACCACGAATAATGTTGATCTCTTTGCAAGCCCAGTCACATGGCCAAGTAGAGATGACTATCAATGGAACTCTGTGCGATCAGACAGTCATGAATATCTATCGATGCCAATAGAAAAAGCCGGTTATATCTACTTCACTTTGGATGCGCAAGCACGAGGTGAGAATGTTGACTTAGTGGTTTATTTCGATTAATCACGATAAAAATCATTGAACTCAGTTTAGTTTGCTCAAAAACTAATGAGTTCATAGACAAAACATCAACAAAAGAACGCAGAGCCATCTAGACTCTGCGTTCTTTATTGTGATCGAGATAATTAAGCCGCTTGGATATTTGTCGTAATGTACGGCTGCCAAGCCTGTTGATATAAGTTGAGAGATTGATGGCGAATTTGATGGATTTTGGCTACTTCCCAATCGGTGAGTGGTCTTTGCTCTTGGCTGGCGTTACGTTCTATATGCTGTATTTGTTCGTATAAAGCATGCTCTGGGCCACTTTTGACTTCCGCGATGGCTTTTAAGTGCAATTGAACTTCGGCAATAATTTTACTTTTTGGTAATTCGACTAAGAGATTTAAATCACGGTAGCCAGAGGCTGCTGGTGTTTTAAAGCGATTTTTTACTTTCACGATCCTCGCTTCGCGTCCTAACACCTCATAAGCTTCGACTAAACTTGGTACATCGTCAGCAATGATGGTCGCGCGTGCTAAATCAGTAATTCGTTCTGGTTGGCCATTGAGTTCTAATGCGATTTTTTCGAGCGCTCTTGAACGAGATTTAGTTCCAGAAAATAGGGCTTGAGCCGATGTGAGCATTGCGGTACCAGTACATAAGGCTTCTAGCTCTGGTTGAGCGTCACTCGCTTTTTGATAAAGTTCATCAAAGTTACTGTATGGTTGAATGACCGAGTGATACGTGGTTTGGATACCGTATAAACCACTTAAACTATGCTTAAAGCGTTGGGCATTGATTTCATTTTGATATTCTCCTTGAGGCGTTTGAGACGATACATTGACCGGAATGGTTGCGGCGAAGGCAGGGGCTCGGCTTAACATGAATAGCATGAGGGCCGTCGTTCTTAGCAATAGACTCATTCATTCTCCTTAGCTTGCGTTGTTTAGGTCAAAAGAAGGACTTAAAAGAACGCTAATCCAACAACAAACAGAAGCCACTAAGGTTTAAGTTGGGGTGACTGAAACGAATTCAACCTAAAGTATCTTCTCTATTTCAATAATATGGCTTTGGTCACAGTGTTGAGACTCTTGATTGGGTCCACAGTTCCGCATTCGAATGTAAAGAAATGTATATCCTTCACATTTGATGTTGAGCCTTATTGATGACAACAGCATAATGCAGCCTTTTGCGTACTTTAGCGTATCAGTAAGCTAGTCGTCTTTGAATAATACAATGGTTGAGAAAAATGAGAGATCCAGAATTTTGGCATAACAAATGGGCGGCGAATCAGCTTGGTTTCCATCTTGATGACGTTAATCCATTACTCATGGAATATTGGTCAGCGACGTTACCCCAACGTAGCGATAACGTTTTTGTTCCTTTGTGTGGAAAAAGTGAAGACTTAGTCTGGCTAGCCGCTAGACATGATGAGGTTCAAGGTGTTGAGCTTAGCCCAATAGCAGTAAGAGCCTTTTTTGCTGAACATTTTTATACGCCATTAGTGACTCAACTGTCTGCACAGCATGAGAGTTACCAATTTGATGAACTGACTCTTTATACTGGGGATATTTTTACCGCGCCATTGACTCCGGTTGATATTATTTATGATCGCGCGGCCTTAATCGCTCTCCCAGAAGAGATGCGAGTACACTATGCTGAGCGCTTAAAAAGCTTACTGAAGCCGGGAGGTAGAATATTGCTGATCAGTTTGGATTATCCTCAAGAAGAGCGCAGTGGCCCACCATTTAGTGTTAATGAACAAGAAATTCGTCAGTTATTTAATGGTTTTGATATCCAACGTTTAGCTCGTGATGAAGTGGATGCACAGCATCCGGAAAGCGTCAAAAAAGGAGTCAGTTATTTTGCTGAAGAGGTCTGGTTAATAAAAACATAAAGAGCCAAGGCTTTTCGGCATAATGATATAAACTGTAATCAAGGATTTGTTAATTAGGCTCTATTTTGAGCCTCAGCCTCAGCCTCAGCCTCAGCCTCAGCCTCAGCCTTAGCCGTAGATAATAAGGATCGTTTTATGTTTTTTAATCAGCAGTCCAAACAATTAAAACAAGTTACTCAAGAGCGTGACCAGTTAATCGCTGCGGGCGATATTCTTGCGGCAATCGGTAATCATACCGCTTACATCGAGTTTACCCCCCGAGGTGAAGTGTTATCTGCGAATAAGCTTTTCTTACAAGTCACAGGGTATGGTTTAGAAGAGATTAAAGGGCATCATCATCGAATGTTCTGCGCTAAAAAACTGAGTGATTCACCTGCTTACTCAACTTTTTGGCAGCAGCTTGCTCAAGGGCAATCTCAATCGGGAACGTTCAGTCGTTTAACCAAAAGCGGGCAAGAAATTTGGATCGAAGCGACCTATATACCGATTAAAAATCAGCAAGGTAAAGTCTATAAGGTGATTAAAATTGCCAGTGATGTGACTAAAGCGAAACAAAAATTAGATTCGCAGGCGGCCGTTTTTAATGCTGTGGATAAATCGATGGCGGTGATCTCTTTCACACCGGATGGGACAATTATTGAAGCCAATAAAAATTTCTTAACGGCACTTGGTTATCAATTGAATGAGATTGTCGGTAAACATCATCGTATTTTTTGCGATGAATCATTTCATCAAGAACACCCTAAATTCTGGAGCGAATTAGCGAAAGGCAAGTTTCAATCAGGATTATTTAAACGTTTGACTAAGTATGGTGAGGAAATTTGGATAGAAGCGACCTACAATCCGATTTTTGATGATCAAGGTAAGATCGTTCGAGTTACTAAATTTGCTAGTGATATAACTGATAGAATACAAAGGTCAAAACGGATAGAAGAGGCGACTCTGATTGCCGAGCAGCGTTCTCAAGAAACGGTTTCTCTAACTCATGATGGTTCAAAAATGGTGGCCGATGCGGCTGCTAGTGCACAAGATATTGAAGCTACGGTCAATAAAGCCAATGAGCTAATGGGGCAATTAGCTGGGCAATCTAAACAGATTGTGCAAATTGTGACCACCATTTCTAGTATCGCTGATCAAACCAACTTATTGGCGTTGAATGCGGCGATTGAAGCGGCGAGGGCTGGCGAGTATGGCCGTGGATTTGCGGTCGTTGCCGATGAAGTCCGCTCACTTGCAGCCAATACCTCTAAAGCGACCGATGAAATCAGTGCCATTGTAAAAAGAAATACCGAATTAACGACAACCTCAGAAGCGAGTTTAGACAGTGTGCGTTCCAAGGTGACAGAGTGTAATAACCAGTTAAGTATTACCAAAACATTGATTGAAGAAATACGTAAGGGTGCGGTGTACGTTGCGGAGACGATAGAAAAAATCAAATAGTGTTGCCGTTCTCATTACTGATCATAATGAGAACGCTGTTTTTGTTATCGACACGATTTATTGTTGAGTGACAGTAATACGATTAGTACTCAATACTAATCGCTTTAGCGCATTCTATGGCTCGATCTGTGGCTTCGGTCGTCGTTTTACCACGTGTTAAAGCGACACCTAAACGACGACGCCCATTAATCTCAGGTTTCGCAAATAGACGAACCTGAGCGGTTGGTACACTCAGCGCATCATCCAATCCTGAAAATTGGATGTTGTTTGAGATACCTTGACCAAGAATAGCGGCTGAAGCTGAAGGCCCATATTGAGTTATCGCTCCGACGGGTAAACCGATAAAAGCCCGCACGTGCAGTGCAAATTCCGATAAATCTTGCGAAATCATCGTCACCATACCAGTATCGTGTGGTCGAGGGGAGACCTCATTGAAAATGACTTGGTCGCCTTTGACGAACAATTCAACACCAAATAATCCATAGCCACCAAGCGCATTAACAATTTCCTCGGCAACATATTCAGCGGCTTTTAAGGCATTTTCGGACATTGCTTGTGGCTGCCAAGACTCACGATAATCACCCTCTTCTTGTCGGTGACCGATAGGGGCGCAAAAATGGACACCATCGATAGCGCGAATCGTTAATAAGGTGATTTCATAATCAAAATCAACAAAACCTTCGACGATTACTCGACCTGCACCTGAACGTCCGCCTTGTTGAGCATAGTGCCATGCTTGTTCAATATCTTCTGGGCTTTTTAAAACACTTTGACCTTTACCAGAAGAGCTCATGATCGGTTTACAGACACAAGGTAAGCCAATTTGCTCGACAGCGAGCACGAATTGCTCATAGCTATCCGCAAATTGATAATTGGAGGTTGGTAGCGATAGCTGCTCAGCCGCGAGACGGCGAATGCCTTCTCGATTCATCGTCAATTGAGTCGCTTTGGCGGTTGGGATAACCGTGAAACCTTGTGTTTCTAATTCGACCAGTTTATCCGTGGCGATGGCTTCCACTTCGGGCACGATATAGTGTGGTTGCTCTTGCTCGATGACTTGCTGTAGCGCTTGAGGATCAAGCATATCGAATACATGGTAGCGATGTGCGACTTGCATTGCAGGCGCATTCGCATAGCGATCACAAGCAATGACTTCTAAACCAAGACGTTGACATTCAATAGCGACTTCCTTACCGAGTTCGCCTGAACCAAGTAATAGCACCCGTGTTGCACTATTGAGAGTAGCCGTTCCCAACATAAAGAATCCTTATTCATACTCAATGCCCAGATGACATTGACTTTCGCTTGAGAGATAAAAACAGCGGCAATGATACTGGAACAGCATGAAAAAGAAAACGTTTGCGGCATAAGGTAACACTCGATTATCGATCGTTAAAACCTCAACGACATAGGCTTCATAACGGCGAAATGATCAGAGATAGTCCATACTGTTGGTATTGAAATAAGTGAAATGGATGGTTTTAGTCGGATACTTAACTTATCGTGGAGCAATATCACGTTACGTGTCGGTTTTAGCAACTAAAATCGGATATCTAAGAGCGATGTTAATGAAGAGACGACGATGATCCGTAAGGTTAATTTAGAAATAAAGACAGCTTTACTTTTTGCTCTAGGTTTAGTTGGCGTAGTACTCAGTAGTTTATTGCTGACTCGGTATTTTTTCTTATATAGCTTATATGAGTTAGAAAATATGGAGGTTAGACGAGCGAGCACTCAGGCCTCATCGGTAATTGAATCCATTATTAAGAGTCAAGAAGAGGCCTCTTATGATTGGGCTCATTGGGATGAAACTTATTTGTTTTTGATTGATAAGGATACGGTTTACGTCGAACGTAATTTAACACAGGAAAGCCTAGATATTTTAGGTGTTGATATTATGGTGTTTCTTAAGCCGATGGGAACGCTTTCGTTAGCCTATGGACGCTTTTCAGACTCAGAGGTTAGCCACATTACCGATCAAATGCTGAATTCGGACAGTGTGACAGAATATTTACATTTGATGGAAAGACGAAGAGATAGTGATAAACAAAGTTTTTCCGGTCTTATTCGTGTTGATCAGCAACTATGGGTTATAAGCCTCACATCAGTAAGAGATAATAGTGGTCAAAGTGACATGGTCGGTTGGATGCTTTGGGCTCAAGATTTGACCGCACGTTTTCCTGAACGTTATCAAGCGATTTTAATGGCTGACAATCAACTGATTACCGATTCTGAAGCACTAACATGGTGGACAGAGGTGAGTGTTTCGGAACCTTCATTGGTCATTGAGCGAACAGAACAGTTTTTAACGCACTATTCTCTACTTAAAAGCGCTGTAAATGAGCCGATTGGTGTCTTAAAAACCATAGAACCCAGAATGTATTTTCAACAAGCGAAAATAGTTTTCTTTCGTTTGATCGTAGTGATGACGGTGGTTACAAGTGCTATTGCTCTAGGAATGTACGGTATTTTTTGGATAACCGTCAGTAAACGATTCAGTTATTTTGAGAAGGGGATGCAAAGCTTATTAAGCTCGGTCGATGCTCCGATAAAGAACAAACACACTGATGAGTTTGATCGTATTACTCAATGGGTGAGTGCACTTGCCGAGTCTTCAACACAAACTCAAGAAAAACTGCAAGAAACACTACAAAAATTTGACGCATTATACCATGGACATACGGTTGGGATGATCCTATTAACTGATAAGATCATCGTGGATGTCAGCCCTACCTTGTTAATGTTGTTAGGGTTTCAACGTGAGCAACTGATTGGGCAACCGATAGGCAGTATCTGTGGATGCCACAACACTCAATGTGGCTCCGATCAATTTTATCGTTTACTCAGTCAAGGGCAGCATCACTTTGAAACAGCCATGAAGCGCAGTAATGGTACTGAGATCATCTGTTCGGTGGAAGCGGCGTTACTCAATGATCGTGATCAAACGTCTATTATGTTATCGGTGAAGGATATCAGTGAGCAAAAGCAGCAAGCGGCATTAATCCAAACCTTAACCCATTATGATCCCGTTTCAGGTTTATTAAATCGTCCTACGTTGGTGGACAATGCGAATCAATTATTACTTAATCACCCTCCGTTTAGTATTCTTTACTTATACGCAGCACGATTAAAAGAGATAGAGGCGGTATATGGTCATGATTATTATGATAGGGCTGTGCAGCATCTTGCGACGACTTTAAAACATACATTTCCTGATCTCTCGATAGGACGGGTGAGTGAGCATGCCTTTATGGTATTAAGTACGGATTCCCAAGATGAGTTAATACAAAAGGGCAATCGCATTTTAACGATTTATCGCCAGAAAATTGTGCTAGAAGATATTGAGTGCGATCTTGGCTTAAAAGCGACTTTAGTCTCTTCGTCTATTGGAATGAAGGATTTTGAGCGTTTATCTCGTGGTGCTGATTATGCGGCGACTCACCATCGCTCCAGTGTATTTGTCACTATGGTCAGTGCAGAAGATACTCAACGCGCAGAGACATTATTAGTGATACATCGAGATATTATCTCTGCGCTAAAAGAAGGCCAATTTATGGCCTATTATCAGCCGATTGTAAAAGCCTCATCGGGTGAATTAGTAGGTTTTGAAGCGCTTGCTCGTTGGCAGCATCCACAGCTTGGTTTGCTTTTCCCTGAAGTTTTTATTCCTGTGGCTGAGCAGAGAAAATTAATTGTTGAGCTCGGAGAGCAAATCCTTGATAAAGCTTGCCAATTTATTCAGAGTTTACCTCACCATGAAAGTCATCATTTGAGTATTCATGTCAATATTTCCAGTCCACATTTTCATCATAATAGCTTAGTTGATACATTAAAACGTCTGATTCATCATTACCAACTGCATCCTAGGCAACTGGTGCTTGAATTAACAGAAAGTATTTTATTGGGTGCAGAAGAAGATATCATTCAACGGATGCAAACCATTAAAGCTCTAGGAGTGCAACTTGCCCTCGATGATTTTGGTACCGGTTATTCTTCTTTTAGTTCGTTGTGTAATTTCCCATTAGACATTGTCAAATTGGACAAATCTTATATTGATCGTCTGGAAGATAATCAAAAAGCGCAAATACTGATTAAAAATATTATCTATATGGCTCAAGAGCTGGGTATGACGACGGTTGCTGAAGGTGTTGAAAGTGTCGATCAGCTTAGGCAATTGCTGGTGTGGGATATTGATGAAATCCAAGGATACTATTTTTATAAACCGATGACTTCGGAGCAGGCAAAGGAGCATTTTTTGACACTACTCCAACCCTAAACCGACGAGCGATGTAGGGTTGGAACGTCATGGTTACAACGCAAGATAAGACAATGGAAGGTCTGGATTAATCGTTTCTAACGTGGCTTGTGTATCGGCTAAATGGCTGATTTGACCTTGTGCCATCTCGACTAACGCAGCGCCCGCTAAGTCGGTGAATTCTTCCCCTGCCATACGCAATTGGATTAACGCGACTTGTAACGGTGGTAAGCTTGGATTAAAAGCGGCATTCTCGGCATAAGCGCCGCTGTATTCAGCACCAGAAGCACTGCGCAAAGCTACGCCACTGAGATTATTAGTATAAGGGGCATGACTACGATTGAGTGCGCCGATGGCGGTTTGAATTAACGCATCTTGATCATCACTACGGTAACCATGATCAATCGGGGTCATTAATGCAGATTGAATTCCCAAATCACTTGGACCAAAAGATTCAGGTAAATAATACTGTAAGGACTTTTCTTCACGTTGTGGCAGTTGAATGGTTAAAGAGGGAGCGGTGTTCAGTTCATTCATAAACTGTCGGCAGTGACCACAAGGACTATAGTTAACGGTCATACTGGCTAGACCTTGTTCACCCTTCATCCACGCATGGCTGATCGCGGCTTGCTCTGCATGAATCGTTTGTCCTAGCTGTGCTCCAGAGAATTCCATGTTAGCGCCAAAATAGAGTCGTCCACTCACTCCTCGAGCAATCGCCCCCACATGAAAATTTGAAATAGGTACGTACGCATAAGCGGCAGCGAGTGGCAATAAAGCGACTCTGAGATCGGCGTCACTTAATCCCGATAAGGCGAGTAATTGATTGAATTGATCAGCAGAAAGGGTGGCATCAAAATGATCAGCCGTGACGATGGGCGTTAGATACTCGGTAAGCGCGGCTGGCATTGGTGATAATGCCTGTTCAATTCGGCTATGCATAATTCATCCTTAATTGGTCAATTGAGCTCCATTTTAGATAATTATCGCGACCAATCTGTGATTTTTATCACTTTTTTAAATGTAAATTGATTTCATTTTTCATAATTAGAGTGAGGTCACACATAATACCCATCGAATTTCCCAAAACCTCAACAAGGCGAGTTTAATAAAAAAGCCATAGACTAAAAGCAAACAAGCCGGGAGCTAAAATGGAGGTGATTACACCACAGAGCACAAGAGCCAACGAGCTGAACGCCGCGTCTCGAGGATCTTTTTCAGCGCAGGTAGCCGTTCCTAGCGCGTGAGCAATAGTCCCTGTGGTTAAGCCTCTGGCAATCGGGTGGGTAATATTAAGCAGGTTATAAATCGGGTAGGCCATAATCGCGCCAAATAACCCCACCAACAGGACAAGAATGGCGGCGATAGCGGGCTCTCCACCCAAATTACTGCTCACTTCCATGGCAATCGGTGTGGTGACGGATTTGCCCATCAAGGCAGCGACTAACGCGACATCCGCTTGCATTGATAAGGCAATAATACTGGCCGTGAGCATGGACATAATACTTCCCACCCCACAGGCTAATAGAATAATCCGCCAATTCGAACGGATTTGTGGTAATTGCTCATAGAGGGGATAAGCGAGCGCCACGACGGCTGGCTGGAGTAAATCACTGATCCAATGGTTATCGGCGTAGTAGACTTGGTAAGGAACCTCTAAAACGATCAGTAACGGAATTAAGATAGCGATGCAGATCAACAATGGGTTGACCAAAGGTGAACGGTATTTTTGTGCTACCCAACGAGCGAAAAAAAACACCATCAGCGTAACCAGTAACCACATTATTTTTTGCCTCTTTTGAGAAAGCGATCAAGCACATAGCCAAGAGAAACTAAAACCAAAGCGGTACCGCCAATCGCACTGGCGAGAATCGGCCAAAGATTAGCGGATAACCTATCAAAATGGACCATCAAACCGACGCTGATCGGTACGAACAGCAAAATCATATAACGGATAAAAAGATGCGCGCTGGGCCGAACCCAGTCGACGGGAACGAGACCGCTAGCCAGTAAAGCAAATAAAATCAACAAGCCAAAAATACTGCCTGGAATCGTAATTCCTAACCATTGTTGTAGGCTAACTCCAGCCCAAAGACAGAGGAAAATCAGTCCCATTGAGACTACGTACTGCGCGGTCGTTTTCAATAATTTGGCTAAGTTAGGTATCATAGCGTTAATAAAGCCTTCTTTTTATAAGCCGTTTAAGAAGCCAGCGCTTCAACATAATGATACACCGCTTTCAGTATGGCGATTTTTTTAGCATCGTGTTGATGTTGCTCGACCAAATTTTCTAAGTTGAGCATATAACTTGGTAACTGAGTAGCAAAGTAATCTTGACAATGGCTTGCCCAGCGGCGCTGCTCTGTTTCATTGAGTGTCCAAGGATAATGACGAGCTCGATAACGAAACAGCAGGGGCGCAATGCGTTGATCACTGAATTGAATATCTAAATCAGCGAGTGACTCCGGCGCCGCAGAGCGAATAATGTCCATTGCCGCGCGATCGGAAGGAGAAAAGAACCCATCATAGAGTTGGCTATCGACATCACTGCTGGCTGAAAAATCACGTTCAGCACTAAACACATCCACTAACTTTTCACGCAATGTTGGTTGTTGACGAATTTGCGAAAGATGAGCCAAGCACTGCTCGCGGTTAATACCTATGGTGGCGGCATTTTCAGCGGTAAGGGTTTTCGCTGGCGCTAAGATGGGGCACTTATTCAAATGAATCAACTTAACTGGCGCAGGTAGCTCACCCTCTGCCAAGTCATCATGTTTAGTATAGAGGCGCTGTAAGAGTTGCTCGCTGGTTAATTCGAATAACGGCTCGGGATTTTTCGCCAAATCGACCACGATTACGGCATTTTGATTGGTGGGGTGCCAAGCAATAGGTACAACCCAACTGGTGTAACTGCGCTCACGTCCTAGCATGCCAGAGACATGCATTAATGGCGTCATGTTAACAATATCAACCAAATCAATCAGCTTACGCTTATGGCGCATCGATAAGAAATAATCAAACAGCTTAGGCTGTGCTGCTTTGATTTTTTTTGCGAGCTCAATGGTGGCAATCACATCAGCCATCGCATCGTGAGCATTGCTGTGTTCTATACCATTGGCTTTAGAAAGGTGCTCCAGTTTAAAACTGGTAAAGCCTTCTTGGTTTTCAGGCCATTCAATACCTTCTGGGCGCAAAGCATGGCAAGCACGCATCACATCAAGTAAATCCCAGCGTGAGTTGCCTTGTTGCCAACTCCAAGCGTAGGGGTCAATAAAATTCCGATAACAGGTATAGCGAGTTACTTCATCATCAAAACGAATGCTGTTATAGCCTAAACTGGTGGTATTAGGTGTGGCTAGTTCAGCATGAATGCGGGCAATAAATTCTGGTTCTGGCAACCCTTCTGCCATCGCTTTTTGTGGCGTAATACCCGTTATCAAAGCGGCTTCTGGTGAGGGCAAATAGTCGCTGGGCAGTTGACAATAGATGACCAGCGGCTCGCCAATGATATTAAAGTCCATATCGGTACGCACACCAGCAAACTGGCTGGGACGATCTTTGGCTGGGCTCGTCCCCCACGTTTCATAATCTAAAAAGAAGAATGTCGGTTGATGATCTGCGTTGTGAGGTCTGGAATTTTTCAAAGTAGGCCTTATCTTTCCGTCGATTGATAAAGAGAGTTGCTGCTCTCATTCATGACGTCGGTTTGGACATTACGATACAACCACAGCCAGTAACCAATGGCACGATCTGGTTAGCGAGATCGGCGGAGTATTAGTATTCGGTCACTAGAAAATGATTGAGCAGTATTGATAGGCTAAGTATCTGATCATATCCACTGACAATGCAAGAGCGATCGCGCTTTGCACAAGCAACTGGCTTTCAATTGATGTCAATCTAGGCGCTAAAGAAAAATAGTTAACGCGAACATTGGTTATTAGTGCATTTAGCGGTGCCAGTTAACCAAAATGAAAAACGATAACGGTGTTTGGCAAAATACAAATACGCTTTATCGGCCAAAGGTTTAATCAATCGCCAACGTAGTGGAGCATAAATCCAACCTTTTCCGACCAATTGCCAAGCACGATGCACCGCGTCTAAGCCAAGGATTAACTGTTGAGACTCATCGAGAGCATGCAAAATAGTGCCCGCTTGCTTGATATCAATCTGTGGATAAGCGGCAATATCCTCACTATAAATATCAATCATCTTAAGCGATTGTTTTTTATCTAGTCGCCTAAGAGTATCCATTTCTTTAACGCACAATGGGCAAGTGGCGTCATAAAATAAAGTTAATTTAGTCATGCTTGGGTCCGGTTAAAATTATCATGCTTATTATACGTCTTCGTGACGGTGTCGATCACTGTTTAGGGCTGCGCATACATTGGATGCTGGTATTAATTAACGGGTGATGATGCCGGCTATTCCATACCAATGCGACCTGGCTGACAAAAGGCATGTCGTTGAGGTGTTGTATAACGACGGATTGGTCGAGATGCTCAGTTAAAGATAACGGTACAATGGCGATACCAAAACCGGCTTGTGCCATGGTAATCGCGGTACGCAGTTGTGGTGCAGCGTAAGGCTGAGCTATATGTACGCCGGCATGATGTAAAGCTGCCTCAATACGATCGTATAACGCGGGTCCAGTATCTCTAGGAAACATCAGCACATTCTCATTATGCAACTGCGCCAAATAAAGTGTTGAATGAGCCGCCAATCGATGATTAATCGGCATGACAGCTACAAAAGGATCATCAAATAAGATCTGTTGGTTGAGTGACTCACTGGCATAACAAGGCAAGCGCAGAAAAGCCAGCTCTAGACGTTGTTGTTTAAGTAACGTAACGAGCTCAGGCATTGAGTGCTCAACGGCAATTAAATGGAGAGTTGGACACTGTTCATGCAATTGGCGGATATTCTCTAAAACGCTACGGCTACTGGCGGTTGAGGAGGCAAAACCGATACGCAGTTCCTGTTTTTCACCGCGTGCAATTTGTTCTAACTTACGTTGGCAGCGTTCAACTTCTTCTAAAATATGCTGTGCGTCATGATAAAACACTTCACCGGCGGTCGTGAGCTCAACGCCGCGAGGCAGGCGCTTAAACAGAGTGACCCCAAGCTCATCCTCTAACTTTTTGATCTGTTGACTGAGTGGTGGCTGGGCGATGCCTAACTGCTCAGCAGCGCGGGTAAAATGCTTGGCTTTGGCGACTGCGACAAAATACTTCATGTAGCGAAATTCCATGGTTCATCCATATTTTTTTTATATCAAAATAAATCTTTTTTATATTGGATTTGTTGCGCATGACAAGTCAATCTAAATATACGCTTTAGTTCATATTAGGATTGAATGATGCAACGTTTTATCTCTGCGGTCTGTTCTTGTACTCAACAAATTGCACAACAATTTGCTCATTATCAGCAAGGTTCGGGAGAAGGGGAGATTTATCAGACTTCCTTGATGAGTGCCTTGATTGCTGGTGTCTATGAAGGTTCGACAACCATTGCCGAACTGCTTAAGCACGGAGACTTCGGTTTAGGAACATTTAATCAATTGGATGGCGAATTGATCGCTTTTGATAGTCAAGTATTTCAATTGCACGCTAATGGCTCAGCGCATCCTGCTCAACTTGATCAAAAAACGCCTTTTGCGGTGTTTACTTTCTTTAAACCAGACATTGAATTGCCCATCAATGACACGTTAACTCGTCAGGAAGTGCATCAGCTCATCGATCGTTTGGTGCCTAGTGACAATGTATTTTGCGCGATTCGGCTTGAAGGGGATTTTCCATTAGTCCAAACCCGCACCGTACCTAAACAGCAGCGTCCTTATCGGCCGATGCTCGAAGCGATCAAACAGCAGCCAACGTTTCATTTTGAACATCAATCGGGGGTGATGGCGGGGTTTCGCAGTCCGCGATACACCACGGGGATTAATGTCCCCGGTTACCATGAGCACTTTATTGATCAAGCGAGAACGGGGGGCGGTCATGTTCAGGATTACGCTGTTTCATCGGGTTTTTTACAAATCGGTCGTGTGTCGCGCTTAGTGATTGATACACCGATATCGAGCGAGTTTCTTGATGCCGATCTGATGCCAAAAGATCTTTATTCCGCCATCGAAGCGGCTGAAAAATAATCCAATACTTTGTCAGTCAAAAAGGAAACGTTATGTCCTCTCATCATACCTTGCGCAATGGCGCGCAGTTAATCGCACAGCAGCTAGAAACTTTAGGCGTTCGTTATGTGTTCGGTATACCCGGTGCCAAAATTGATCGGTTATTTGACGCACTTGAAGATACCCGCATTGAGCTGATCCCGGTGAGACATGAAGCCAATGGCGCGTTTATGGCTGGTATCATGGGTCGCTTAACTGGTAAAGCGGGAGTCACCTTGGCGACCTCAGGACCGGGGTGTGGAAATTTAGTGACTGGCGTTGCAACGGCTAACGCCGAGGGCGATCCGATGTTGGCTATTGGTGGTGCGGTAAAACGAACTTACCAGCAAAAACAGACTCACCAGAGTATGGATACCGTGAGCATTTTTCGCTCGGTAACCAAATACAGCGCAGAGATCCAGCATGTTGATGCGGCGAGTGAAATCATGGCTAATGCGTTTCGAATTGCCGAGTCTGGTCGTCAAGGGGCATGTTTTATCAGCGTTCCGCAAGATGTGTTAAGTGATCAAACGGAGACCGATTTAGTCATCCCACCTAGCTATCGCCCAACCGGTTACGCCGATCTGGCGGCGGTTGAAGAGGCAGCCAATCGGATCAGTAAAGCGCAGCGCTGCGTGGTGCTGCTTGGCTTACATGCGAGCGATCAAGTCACCGCCTCTATGATCAGTCAATTTTTACAAAAAACGCAGTTACCGGTGGTTGGCACTTATCAAGCGGCAGGTGCGGTGGATATTAACTACTATCACCATTTTGCTGGCCGAGTCGGACTATTCAATAATCAGCCGGGAGATGTGTTACTGCAAGATGCGGATTTAATCATCACCATCGGCTTTAACCCGATCGAATACGACCCAGAGCTATGGAATGCGCGTCGTTGCCCGATCATTCATATTGATATTGAACCAGCACAGTACCAACAACATTACCAACCTTGTATTGAAATGATTGGTCATATTGGAGCAACGTTACAAGCCCTTTGTGCACAGATGACGGAATTTGTCCGTTTATCGCCTACGGCATTATCGATTTTAGAAGAAGTGACGCAGCAAAGGCATATTATCAAAAGCTATCCGATTAAACAGCGGGCGGCAGGTTTTCACCCTTTAAGCTTGATTAAAACCATGCAGGCGATCATCACGCCCGATACGACATTATGTCTTGATATGGGGAGTTTTCACATTTGGATTGCGCGCTATTTAAGTTGTTTTCGAGCTCGGCAGATGTTGGTCTCGAATGGTCAGCAAACCATGGGCGTTGCGCTACCTTGGGCGATTGCTGCGAGCCTATTAAAACCTGGGCATAAAGTGGTCTCGGTTTCTGGTGATGGTGGCTTTATGCAGTCGAGCATGGAATTAGAAACCGCGGTGCGCTTAAAGTGCAACATTGTCCATATTATCTGGGTTGATCATGCTTACAACATGGTCGAAATGCAGGAGCAACAAAAATATCAGCGCAGCTCAGGGGTAAAATTTGGCCCAATTGATTTTCAAGCTTACGCGCAATCGTTTGGTGCGCATGGATTTGCCGTGACCCAAGCGGATCAATTAATGCCTATTCTTCGCCAAGCCATGGAAGTCGAAGGGCCAGCAGTTGTCGCGATTCCAGTCGACTACTCAGACAACTACAAACTCATGCAGGCTCGTAGTGAGCAGCATCAAGATCCTGTTTTTCAAATCAATAATGAAGGAGTGTTACTATGAAAGGGTTAACGAATAAAGTCGCGATCATCACCGGTGCTGCTAATGGCATTGGTTTAGCGATTGCACAGCGTTTATATGATGAAGGCGTTCAACTGATGCTAGCCGACTGGGATCAAGAGCAGTTGCTGAATGCTTTAGAGTATTTTGATAAGTCTCGTGTTGCCGCGCAAAAAGTGGATGTATCAAATGCCCAGCAAGTGGCGGCCTTGGTGCAAACTTGCGTAGAGCGCTTTGGTCAACTGGATATTTTAGTCAACAACGCGGGGATTCATATTCCCGGAACGGTACTGGAATGCAGCGTAGAAGACTGGCAGAAAATTTCGGCAGTCAATATCGATGGGGTGGTTTACTGCGCGAAATTTGCCTTACCAGAATTACTGAAAACCCGTGGCTGCATTGTTAACACCGCATCGGTTTCTGGTTTAGGCGGTGATTGGGGCGCAGCATTCTATTGTGCAACGAAAGGAGCCGTCGTCAATTTAACGCGTGCGATGGCGCTAGACCATGGTTTAGCTGGCGTTCGCATCAATGCGGTATGCCCAAGCTTAGTGAAAACCAATATGACCAATGGTTGGCCTGATTCAGTGCGAGATAAATTTAATGAACGCATCCCATTAGGGCGTGCCGCTGAACCACAAGAGATAGCTGCGGTAGTCGCATTTTTAGCCAGTGATGATGCTTCATTTATCAATGGTGTGAATTTGCCCGTTGATGGTGGCGCGACGGCCTCAGATGGGCAACCGAAAATCGTCTAATCCGCAATTCACGATGATTTACACAGCAAAGCCAGTATGAGTGTAGAGCGTACTGGCTTTTTGTTCGAATGAATCAAAACACAGTGATGAGGGAAGAGATAGAGAGTTTTCGATTAATCATTCGCTGGATTGAGTTTGTTGCGCTGAAACTTCAAGCGGTTTTTGACATCGCGATTGGTAATGATTTGCTGTTGATGATCGATGTCAGCGTTAGTTTTGGCAAGTCGGTCATACAGTAATACATTAACACTAGCGGCTAAATTCATACAGCCCACGGTCGGGACATAGACTACATCATCGGCTTGATTGATAATGGCTTGAGGAATAGAGCCATCTTCAGGACCAAATACATAAAGCGCCTGTGGAGGGTGAACAAACTCAGGCAGTGGCGTCGCGCCTTCTGCCAGTTCCACACAAACAATTTTGCAACCACTCGGTAAATTTGCGGTGATATCAGTGACGGCGATCATGGGAATGCTATTTTGACGGTTTTTGGTGTCCGTTTGCAGTTTCACTGCTCGGTCGTAACGGGTTCCCGTATAACGAATCGCATCAGCTTGATAACACCCCACCGCACGCAGTACACCACCGACATTGGTTGGGCTTTTCGGGTTACATAAGCCAATGATCACTGACGTTTCATTGTTCACAACGTTTTCCTCTTAAAATTGGGGCGAGCAGTATAGCGCCAAAATCTTAGAGGATAAGCAAAATATTGAATCGAATAGGAGTACGTACTGTTCCTATTGATTTTATTGTAGATAATTTATCGGTAGAATGGTGATCAATCTAAGTTATGAGCGTGTCATTATGAGAATACTAAGCGTTTTTTTAGCCCTTTCAATTTTAATGCCTTCAGCATCGTTTGCCTTTAGCGAAAAGTTAACGCGAGTCGAGCAAGAGGTAAGATCAATCGAGGAGCAACTTTCTGCTCGTATAGGTGTCGCTGTTTTTAATACCGAAACCGATGAACATTGGAATTATCGAGGAGAGGAACGGTTCCCTCTGACAAGTACTTTTAAAACAATCGCCTGTGCCAAGTTATTACATGATTCAGAGCAAGGTGATATTGATCCGCTTAGTAAAGTAAAGATAGAAGAAAATGATCTTGTTACGTATTCGCCGATTATCGAGCAATACGTAGGCCAAGAAATAACACTCGATGATGCTTGTCAGGCAACGATGTCTACGAGTGATAATACGGCCGCTAATATGATTATTAAGGCTGTCGGCGGCACAGAAAGCATTACCAGTTTTATCAGAGCAATGGGTGACGAAGTCACCCGCTTAGATCGTATCGAACCGGATTTGAATCAAGGATTACTGAATGATCTTCGAGATACGACCACGCCAAATGCAATGGTCATTACTCTCCATGAACTACTATTTGGATCTGTACTTTCTGAATCGAGCCAACAAAAATTGTTAATGTGGATGATAAATAATCAAGTCACGGATAACTTATTGCGTTCGGTATTACCTAATGGTTGGGGAATAGGCGATCGTTCTGGTGCTGGAGGTTTTGGCGCAAGGAGTATTACTGCTATCGTTTGGAGCAAAACGCAATCACCAATTATTATTAGTATCTATATCGCTCAAACAGAAGCATCAATCGAGCAGCGAAATCAGGCAATCGTTAAGATTGGAAAAGCGATTTTTGATAACTATATCGACAGCAATGATTATCACCGCGATCAGTAAGTAATGGTATAACAGACAAGCATAAAAAAATGGTGGTGAAAAAATCCCTACGACTTTTTTCACCACCACTCTTACGGTTTTTATCTTTAGTAGTAACCATTATCACGAAGAGGGACTTCGAGAGTATTATCACCTTGTCGAGTTGGGGTGCCAATCATCTCATCATAAGGACTTTGATGGCGTAGCACTTGCTGCTGTGTATTCAGCTTTCTGCAACGTTTTTGCATTTCTACGATAGAGTGGGCCTTTAACAGATTATCGTTGTTATCGACTACCCAATACTCTTGGTCATCAATAATTACTGACGCTTGATAAAGCGCCATATCTAATGCGTGAATAATTAACTTATTGATATAAAAGTACTGTTCTAGCGTGGTCAGTGTTTGTCTCATGATTCCTCCTTGATTATTAACCAATACGTTGGCTTATTGAGAGGCGATCACTCAATGTTATATCCCCTTCGTACTTGAAGCTGCAGCGGTGTTGGCTACGTTCATTCACCCCAATCACATCGTCTGTCTATGCTTATGGAGATGAGCTCACTTGCCGCCTACCTGCAACTCCAAGTTGTTTGGGTATAGATGACGCGCGTTATTCATCCGTCGAGTCATTAAATAAGCTTAACAAAGCTTTACGTGCTTGCTGGTGCAAAGGATCGGTATTCCATTTTTGGTGTTGAATCAGGTCAATATTAACCTCCCATGCAAAGTTGGTGAACGTGCCATTTATTCGAGTCAGTGCATTGGGCACGCTTTGCGCGAGATGGTTAGGTAAAAAGGACCAGCCAAAGCCGTTCACCGCCAATTCTAGAACTGTGTAATAGTTATCGGTGTACCAAATGTCCGGACTAAAGGCTTGATTTAAGCTACTAAATTGACTGTTTTTAGAGCGCACGGTGAGCTGTCGATATTGTCTTAACTCATCAATGTGTGTAATCGGTATGTTAGCCAGTGGATGATGTTTAGCGACAAATACATCAAAGGCGATATGACCTAAACTGAAAAAATCTAAGCAAGTGGGTAAGTCTGGTTCACTTAAAATCAGTCCAGTGGTGGCGCGTCCTGATTCGACTAACTCAATAATATCGCGGCTTGAGGCCATTAAGCACTCGATCTGAAGGTGAGGAAAGGCTTGTTCTAATTGACGTAAAGCAATCGGCAGTTTAGCGAGTGGAATCCCTTCATCCACCGCTAAAATTAATTGATGGGCATCAGGGGTATAGAGCTGTGATGCTTTACTACTCATGCGAGCAAGCTGAATCAATGTCGCTTGTGCATAAGGCATTAACTCTTCCCCTTTAGCGGTTAGCTTTGGGTAACGTCCACTGCGATCAAAGAGATCGACCCCGCAATCTAATTCCATATTGATGATGTGCTGACTGATCACTGATTGTGCTTTGCCAAGTTCTCTTGCTGCTGAGGAAAACGAGCCTGTTTCTACGGTTTTGACAAAAGCACGCAGCTGATCGATGTTGAACATATCGTTTTTACCGATGGTATCTAACTTTGAAGTATCCTTATTGTAGATAAAATGATGACTCTTGAATAGTTGAATTGAGGTAATTCATCATGGGTCGGAATGAGCGTATTTTTCACGCTGTGGTTTTCGAAATTATTGCACTATTAATGATGGTGCCCCTTGCTGCGTGGTTTTCTGGTAAAGGAACGGGTGATATGGCGTTAGTGAGTATCATTCTGAGTGTTACCGCGACAGTATGGAACTATATTTATAACGTGTATTTTGATAGGTGGTTTGGTGGTGAGCGGATTCAACGTGGTTTAATGATGCGCATTGGTCATACACTTGGCTTTGAAGGCGGGTTATTACTGATCACGATTCCGTTTGTTGGCTGGTTTTTACAAATGTCGTTATTAGAAACCTTAGCTTTAGAAGCGGTCTTTATTACGTTTTTCCTCTTTTATACCTTAGTATTTAACTGGTTATACGATAAATATCAGCCTTATCGTGCACTAGCTAAATGGTTAAAAATAGGAAAGAGAGTAGAAACGAAGAGAATTTCTTCGTAACGATTGTTACCACAACGCCCTAGCGCCCTTTAGCTCTAGGGCGCTTTACTTTATAATCGGCGCGCTTTCATCTGGGATAAAATTATGATTTCAAAAAACCAACTCAAATTACTGCGCGCGTTAGGGCAAAAAAAACAGCGTAAAGCGCACGGCCTATTTTTGGTTCAGGGTGAAAAAAACGTCCTTGAATTAACTCATTGCACCTTTAACGTTCAGCACATTTTTGCTACCGCTGAGTTTCTTAACCTGCATGCGAAGAGTTTAGTCGGTTACGCTTGCACTGAGGCGTCATTGGATGAGTTGACCAAAGCCAGTACGTTGGTCAGTAATAATGCGGCGATAGCCGTGGTCGAGATCCCAAAGGTTGAAGTCCCCAAAGCACAAGGTTTAATGATTGCTTTAGATGGTGTTTCTGACCCTGGTAATTTAGGTACGATTATTCGAGTCGCGGATTGGTATGGGATTAAACATATTGTTGCCAGTCTCGATTGCGCTGATCCTTATAATCCGAAAACCATCAGTGCAACTATGGGCAGTTTTGGTCGCGTTCAGGTGAGTTTGGTGGATTTACCCCATTACTTGGCACAAGCCAATTTGCCCATTTATGGTGCGTTTTTAGAGGGGGAAAGTGTCCATGCAACCTCCTTTAGTGCCCAAGGAATTTTGTTGATGGGCAGTGAATCTCATGGTGTCCGCGAACCGGCTGCGCAATGGGTAACTGATAAAATTACCATTCCGGCATTTGGTGGAGCAGAGTCATTGAACGTGGCGATGGCGACAGGAATTATTCTGGATAATATGCGTCGTCAGCATAGCTAATCATTATTTTTGTGTACCCTATGGTTATTTGATATGGCTACTCCACGTTGTTTGGGTATAAAGCAAAACACCAGCGCTAAGCTGGTGTTGTTGTGAGAGACAAAAATCAGGTAACCGGGCTATTTCTCTAGCATTGAGAGCTTATTTGGCACACCATTCCATTTAGCTGCTTCATCCATGGCTGGCTTGACTTCGGTTTGTGTTGGCCAGATTTCCGCCAGCTCGGCATTAAGCTCAATAAATAGCTTTTGGTCGTCGGGCAATTCATCTTCTTGAAAAATCGCTTGCGCATCACATTCCGGCACACAGAGGCCACAGTCGATGCACTCAATCGGATTGATGACCATAAAGTTGGGACCTTCGTGAAAGGCATCGGCTGGACATACCGCCACACAATCTGTGTATTTACATTGTATACAATTATCGGTGACTACAAACGCCATAACAGGTTGCTCTTTACTCAGTCAAAAACGAAGAAGGGGCATGATACGGATCCGAAGGCAAAATTCAACATTCTCTGCACAGAATGTTACTGTCAATCGGCTCAAATCTTTGCTGAATCGGGATTTAGTATGACATAGCAAGCAAATTCTCGTAAAATGCGCGCCATTGTGAGCCGGGCCTTAATGGCTCTAGCTAAGACACCAACCGATACGAGACACCACTTCATGATACGTTTAACTGAAATCAGACTTCCTTTGACACACGAAGAAGGCGAACTACGCGAGGCGATTGCCAAAAAATTGCGTATTCCTGCACAGCAAGTGCTCTCTTTTACTCTGTTCAAACGTGGCTATGATGCTCGTAAAAAAAACAATATCCAGTTGATTTACACTTTAGATGTGGAAGTTGCCAATGAAGCCGAGTTGCTGGCAACGTTGAGTGATGATCCTCATGTTCGAATCACACCGGATATGGAATATAAATTTGTTGCTCAAGCACCGGCTGATTTGACTGAGCGTCCAGTGGTGATTGGTTTTGGTCCTTGTGGTTTATTTGCTGGGTTGGTTTTAGCACAAATGGGCTTTAAGCCAATTATTGTTGAGCGCGGTAAAGAAGTGCGTGAGCGGACCAAAGATACGTTCGGTTTTTGGCGTAAACGGACATTAAACCCTGAATCGAATGTTCAGTTTGGTGAAGGCGGAGCGGGGACCTTCTCTGATGGTAAGCTATACAGCCAAGTCAAAGACCCTCACTTTTATGGCCGCAAAGTGATCACTGAATTTGTTGCTGCTGGTGCGCCAGAAGAGATCATGTACGTCAGTAAGCCGCATATTGGTACCTTTAAATTGGTGACCATGATTGAAAAAATGCGCGCGACGATTCTTGAACTGGGCGCTGAAATTCGTTTTAGCACCCGAGTGGATGATATTCATCAACAAGATGGCAAAATCACCGGTGTGACCTTGTCCAATGGTGAGGTCCTGCATTCTCGTCATGTTGTACTTGCCGTTGGTCATAGTGCACGTGATACGTTTGAAATGCTTTATCAACGCGGCGTTTATATGGAAGCTAAACCGTTTTCGGTTGGTTTTCGGATTGAACATAAACAATCGATGATCGATGAGGCGCGTTTTGGCCCAAGTGCTGGCCACCCGATTTTGGGCGCTGCCGATTACAAATTGGTTCATCATTGTAAAAATGGTCGTACGGTATACAGCTTCTGTATGTGTCCGGGGGGAACCGTGGTCGCCGCCACATCAGAAGAAGGGCGCGTAGTCACGAATGGCATGAGTCAATATTCTCGTGCTGAGCGCAATGCAAACAGTGCGATCGTCGTTGGTATTGATCCTGAGCGTGATTATCCTGGTGACCCATTAGCAGGGATTCGTTTCCAACGTGAATTGGAGTCGGGCGCTTACCAATTGGGTGGTGCCAACTATGATGCGCCTGCACAAACAATAGGTGATTTTCTGGCTGGGCGTGAGCCAAATGCTCTCGGCGATGTTGAGCCTTCTTTTACTCCCGGTATTAAACTGACCGATTTATCGAAAGCGTTACCGGCGTTTGCGATTGAAGCAATTCGTGAAGCCATTCCCGCGTTTGATCGCCAAATCAAAGGCTTTGCCTCGGATGATGGTTTATTAACTGGCGTAGAAACCCGGACGTCATCACCTATCTGTATCAAACGTGGTAAAGATTTCCAAAGCATTAACTTACAAGGATTTTATCCTGCGGGTGAAGGCGCTGGTTACGCTGGCGGTATTTTATCTGCCGGGATTGATGGAATTAAAGTTGCTGAGGCGGTGGCACGCGATATGTTAAAAGTGTAACGAACAGCGAGACATAACCTCAGTACTGCATCATCAAAAGCGCTCTTCGGGGCGCTTTTGATGTATTAATGCTCGACGTTTATTTATTTCGCCAGCGGCTGGTGGAGCGAGATAACCCATAATGCAGCGCGCTGTGAATCAGTTTAGCGATAACACAAGTAAAAAAGATCACCATGGCCATGGCCGCCGCAGGGGCCGTTCCGCCCGCTTCTTCTAAGCTCATCACCACTACAGAGGCTAAACGAGAGTGAGGGCCATATAAGAAAACGACCGCAGAAACGGTGGTCATTGCGTTAACAAAAAGATACAGCGCAATATCCAACATCGCAGGTAAAGAGAGTGGCAAAATGAGTCGAGAAAAGAGATGAATCCGACTCGATTTAAGTGAATCGCCAACGCTTTCAAACTCATTATCCAATTGTTTTAATGAAGTTACCGCCGTTAAGTGTGCGACCGAATAAAAGTGCACCACCGTTGATAATACCATCACCATTAATCCCCCATAAAAGACATTGAGTGGATTACTTGGATGATTAAAAAAGAAGATATAAGCGATTCCTAAGACTAAACCAGGTACTGCCATCGGTAGTAATGCGACAAACTGATAGATTCTGGCTAACCAAGCCGGTTGTGGTGTGCGCTCTACTAACCACGCATTAAAAAAGACGACCGTAGTACCAATAATCATGGTCGTCGAGGCCATCATCAGCGAGTTTTGATAGGGTTTCCAGCCATGAGCGTCAAAACGTTCAAATTGATAGTTGGCGAAAGTGAGATCTAAATTATAGGGCCAATAAGTAAACAGTGAAGCCATCCCTGCCATCCCGAGAATCGTCAGGATAAATAAGCCGCTTGGTGCCACACACAGGATGCCAAATAGACTTTTACGCCATGAACGTGGCGGTTGATAAGGGACTGAACGTGCATTTAAACTGGCTACTTGTTTTTTGCGCACCCAAAGGTCGGCGGCAAAGGCGAGTAGAGCAGGAAGTAACAGGATCACACCGACCACGGCTCCCATTTCAAATCGTTGTTGACCAATCACTTGTTTATAAATGTCCGTTGCTAAAACATTAAATTGACCACCAATGATTTTGGGCACGCCGAAGTCGGTGATCACTAAAGTAAAGACGACAAAGCTGGCGCTGACTAAGCCATAACGAGCCGAAGGCACAGTGACAGACCAAAAGGTGCGCCATGGTGATGATTTTAAGCTCGCTGCCGCTTCATATTGTCTTGCGTCAGCATGAGAAAGTGCCGTACAGAGGATCATTAGCGCGTGTGGAAAGGTCCAAAAGACCGAACCAAGGACAATACCAATTGGGCCATAAATAGTCTGGTCGGCGAGTAAAAACTTGAGAATACCTTGATTACCAAATAGATAAATTAAGCTGATCGCCGGCAATAATGAAGGGGCTAAAATTGGGATCGTTAGCAAAAGACGCAGCAGATGGCTGCCCGGTAATTGAGTGCGTGTGAGAGCGTAAGCAGCCATAAAACTGAAGAAAATCACGATGACCGTGCTCATCGACGCCACCCAAAGCGAATGGTAAGCCGCGGTAGTGATCCCGCCCGATGAAATATAAGCTGCAAAATTAGCCAGCCCAACAAACTCGCCTTGTGCATTCATTAGGCTGCGGCTAAAGAGCGCGTATAATGGCCCCAATAAAACGATACTCAAAAATAATAGACCGACCGCTAATAAACAGGTTAGCCAAAAGCGCTCGCTGATTCGCCATTCTTGAGGCCAAGCGAAAGAGAATCTGGACGGCGACATCCTAGTTGATAACATGGTGCTTTCCTTTGTTTAACTTCTATGCCGCAAAGCAGTGAATGCTGTTTGCCTGTAATGATACGCCCACATAATCGCCAGTACGCAGTTGTAACCTCTGAGCAAGTCCGATAGTGATATCTGCATAAAGCGCTTCTGAAATGCCCTCGATCACTAAACTACAGCGTAAAAAAGCCCCCATAAATTCGATATGATTGATTTGTGCTTGAATATGACTTTCATGAGTTGCAACGAGGGAAACGTGCTCCGGCCTTACGGCGATACGTAGGGTTTTATCAATTGGGTTTGGATGGCTATGCGTTGCCAAAGCTTGTTGCACCGCGCTAAGTTGATGAATTTGACTCTCTTGTGTCGGCGTCATGAAATTCATTTGACCGATGAAATGGGCAACAAAAGCACTGGCAGGTTGGTTATAAATTTGCTCTGGGGTGCCAATTTGTTCAATGACACCGTGGTTCATGACCACGATACGATCCGCCATGGCTAAGGCTTCTTCTTGATCATGAGTGACCATAATCGTTGTCACGCCTAAGCGTTTTTGTAAGCTGCGAATCTCATGCCGCAAATGGGCACGAACTTTAGCATCTAAGGCGGATAATGGTTCATCCAGCAATAATAGACCTGGTGCAGGTGCCAGCGATCGCGCAAGAGCGACACGTTGCTGCTGACCTCCGGAAATTTGTGCGGGAAATTTATGGGCATGCTCGGCGAGTTCAACTAAGCCGAGTAACTCATTGACCCGTTGTTTAATTAAGCGACTTTCTGCGCCTTGGCAACGTAGACCAAACGCAATGTTATCGAACAAGCTCATGTTGGGAAACAGCGCGTAAGATTGAAAGACAATCCCAAAATCACGTTCTTTAACAGCCAGTGTGCTGATGTCACGTTGGCCTTGTAATAACGTCCCGCTATTTTGTTGCTCTAATCCGGCGATAATTCGCAATAAAGTCGTTTTTCCACACCCAGAAGGGCCTAAAAAACAGATCAACTCCCCAGGTTGGATGGTTAAGTGAATGTTATTTAGCACTTGAGTTTCACCAAACCATTTATTGATATTTTCAAGAACCAGTTGGCTGCCTTGGCATCGCATGATGTTCTCCTTAACTAAGCTGGGATAAAAGGGGTAAATAGGCGGCAATCAGTCTCTGCTGCTTGCCTAACCATTATTTCGATTATTTGGCTTCAGACTTACCGTCGTAACGACGCTCCCATTCGCGTAAAATCCGTTCACGATTAGCCGCTGCAAATTGGAAGTTATTATCAATCAGTAGGCTTTCTGCATTGGTTGGGAAATATTGGACGGGCTTAGCAATACCGGGCATGGCAACAATGGCGTATCCTTCGTTGTACATTTCCATCGCCGACTGACTGATTGACCAATCAACCAGTGTTTGAGCGGCTTGTTGTTGCTTTGTACCCGCGATGATAGCGGTCGCTTCCATATCCCAGCCCACACCTTCGGTTGGGAAAATTAGCTCAAGGGGGGCGCCACGTTGTTTTTCACGTGCGCCGCGAAAGGCAAAAGAAATACCGATAGCGGTTTCTCCGGTAGCGGCATGCACACAAGGACGAGATCCGGAATGGGTATAATTTTTGATGTTGGCATGTAACTTATCCATGTACGCCCAGCCTTGTTGTTCGCCAAACAACTGTAACCAAGAAGAAACGTCTAAATAGCCGGTTCCGGAAGAGGCTGGATTCGGCATCACGATATGACCGCGATAGACAGGATTGGTAAGGTCTTGCCACGATGTTGGCATTGGCAAGTTGTGTTTTTTCGCTTCAATCGTATTGAAACAGATTGCTGCCATCCAAGCATCCATACCGACCCAATGAGTGGGTTGAGCGCTGTCTTTAAATTTAGGCGACAGTTTTTCGACACCTTTAGGTGAGTAAGGCAGTAGCATCCCTTCATCTTGCAGCAACATTAGGCTGGTTGCCGCCAGTCCCCAAACCACATCGGCACGAGGATTGTTTTTTTCTGCCAATAGACGAGCTGTAATCACGCCCGTTGAATCGCGTACCCAGTTAATTTTAATGTCTGGATGAGCTTGGTTGAAACGCTCGGCGTATTTACGTAAATCATCTGATTCAATGGCGGTATAGACGGTCAGTTCGGTTGCGTGAAGGATAAAAGAAAAGCTTGCCGAGAGAGCCAGTATTCCTTTGGCCAAAATGTGTCGTGCTGACATGGTTAACTCCTCATAACATATTTGTTGGGCGAATATTTGTGGTGAACTTTATTATGATTACATTAAGCAAGTTAGATGACGAAACCGTTACGCCATTGGGTTAAATGGCCTAGAATTTCTTATGTCAGGCCTAATAAATCAGCTTGTGTTGCATGGTGCTTGGCAACTTCACGACGAATCCAATCACAAAAAGCCAATACTTTGGGGCGATGATCGCCTTTTTTCCACACGAGATAATGTCCTCCGGTCGTTGTCATACTCGCCGGATGCGCCAGTACGAGGTTACCCTGAGCAAGGGAATCGGCGACCACAAAATTACGTGTCAGTAAGGCAAGATCACCGTGACGAACCGCTTGAATTGCGAGGGTAGTGGTGTCGAACTCTAAGCAAGGTGCATCGGCAATTTCAGTGATACCTTGTTGGCTAAACCAATCGAGCCAAGTTTCTCGATAACCAATAATCGCGGCGCGTGGCCAATCCAATAACTGTTTGGCGCAAGTGACGTTACCGTAATAGTTTATGGCTTGTGGGCGGCACACCACTTGCCAGTATTCATGAGTTAGCCGTTCGACTTGACGCCCATCCCAGTCTCCATAACCGTTATATATTTCAATATCAGGCTGACTTCTTTGATCAGACTGGCTCCATGGCGAGGTGTATAACCGAACTCGAAAGCGGGGATAATCTTTTAAAAAACTTGGCAATCTTGCGGCAAGGAAATGCTCAGCAAATGTATTGGATACACGCAGTGATAAGGTGTTATTACCTCGCTCACCAAACAGGTCTTCAGTTCCGATCCGTAATGAGTGAAAAACTTGGGTTAATACGGGTTGATAACTTTGTCCGGCATCCGTCAGTCGAATGCCTTTCGCTTCACGAATAAACAATGTGGCTTTGAGATGATGTTCTAAAATTTTCACTTGCTGGCTGACCGCAGCTTGCGTGACATTGAGTTCATCGGCCGCTTTGGTAAAATTGCCTAAACGAGCTGAGGCTTCAAATGCACGTAACGCATTCAGAGGGGGTAACTGACTCATGATTAACTCCAATGGGATGTGGTTTAACCATAAACAAGAAAGATGAAGTTCCAATGACAGACATTAGTTAATATAGGGCTAAGGCCAAGCTAGACTCGCTATACAAAAGCAATTTGGCTTGGCATCCTATACAAAAGATTATCGATTAGGAAAAAATATGGAACTGGCTCTGTTTGATTTAGACCACACATTGATTGCCACTGATAGCTCTGCACAGTGGTGGCATTACATGTCGGAGATAGGTTGGCTGAAGAAAGAAAGTGCATTGCATCATCAGCATGCGCAAATGATGGCTGAGTACGATCATGGTGTACTGGATATGCATGATTATTTAAAGCTCACCCTTGCTCCTCTTGTCGGTAAGGAGTATCAGCAAGTCAGTCAGACAGCGGAAGCGTTTGTGCAGCAGCATTTATTCAAGCAGTTATATCCGATGGCGCAACAATTGATCAGAGAGCATCAACAAGCTGGACGTCGAGTCGTGATTGTTTCAGCCAGTGAGGATTTTTTGGTGCGCCCTTGGCAACAGTTATTAGAGATTGATGCTGCGATTGGCATTGAGATAGAGACACAGCAAGGGCTCATTACTGGACAGGCGCGAACCCCATTAAGTTATCGCGAAGGAAAAGTGGCTGTGATTCATCGCTGGTTGGCCGAGCAGGGCATCAGCTTTGGTGATTGTTATGCCTACAGCGATTCACATAATGATATTGCCATGCTTGAATTTGCCAGCCATCCTGTTGCGACCAATCCAAACCAACAGCTTAAAGCGCGTGCCTTAGTGTCTGATTGGCCGATCATACATTTTTAGCCGTTGCAGGCATTATCAATCAACCGATCTTTTTCGGCCCTCAAGTACGATATTGTACTTGAGGGCATGGCTATTTAGTTTTTGCGGATCAAGGCTAAAGTGTCAAAAGCTCCACCCAGCGTACCTATACGGTGGTAAAATGCTGTACTTTTTCCCCAAGTTGTTGAGAAGCATCGCTTAACCGCTCACTGATCGTTCTTGCTTGTGTTGCTTGTTGTTCTAGCCCATGAGTTTCTTGGCTGAGATGATAAATAATACTTTTAGTCTGCTTCGCGACACTGGCTTGTTGATGGCTAGCCGTAGTGATCGATTGGTTAACCAGAGCAACCTCTTCAAAGGCTTGACGAATATGTTTAAGAACCTGTTCAGAATGTTCCGAAAATTCAACACTGACTAAAGCTTGTTGGTTTGCCGATTGCATCGCCGTGACTGCGTCATTAGCGCCCTTTTGTAATCGAGAAAGCACATCGTTAATCGAACGGGTAGCTTGTTCAGTATTGCCTGATAAATTACGCACTTCATCGGCGACGACAGCAAACCCTCGCCCTGCTTCTCCCGCTCGTGCCGCTTCAATTGCGGCATTGAGAGCTAATAAATTCGTTTGTTCAGCAATGGTCTGGATGACGGTTAATACTTGGGATATTTCGGTAGATTCTTTATGGAGATGACGAATGATTTGTGCTGAGTCATCGATCGATTTCGCTAAGCTTTTTATTCCGGCGCTGGCTTTTTGTACGGTATCTGTTCCTTGCGAACTAAATTCTTCCGCTTGGGCAATCACAGTTTGCGCGTATTGTGTGTGTTCACCGACCGCATGAATGGTTTGCTCCATTTCATCCATCGCTTTTGTGACGCTTGCGGTTTGTCGACTTTGAGTATTTGCTTTGTCCTCGACCGTTTCGCTTACCGCGAGCATACGTTGAGCATTTTGGTGTAAATCGACACTTTTATTTTCAATTTCTATGATCAAGTGACAGAAATTATTAACCATCGTATTGAGCGCTTGCGCTGTTTGTGCAACTTCATCTTTTCCTTGCACCGTTACTTGTGTTGTTAGATTAGAAGAATGAGCAAGGTATTGAATGCTATTACGTAATTGGCGTAATGGTTGCTGAATTGAGTGTTGGATCAACCAGCCGAGTACCATGAGCAAGATAACCCAAGCGGCTCCACCAAAGAGATAAAAATGCATCATTCTAGCCGTCAAGAGCGTTGCTTCTTGTTGAACGTCATCGGCTTTACTAATTTGTTGGTTAACTAATTGATTCAGTGTGTCACCGAGCGGAACCAATACTTGATTAATTTCATTACCAAACGTCGATTCGTTGAGAATTCGGATCGTAATTGCATCACTGCCTGCCCTTGATATCCACTGCTGATAAAGTTCGATAGCTTTTTGCAATTGTTCATCCGCTTGTTGACTTAATGGGTCGAGCACACCACTTTGCGTCCGTTGATAAGCTGTCCAGTGGGTTTCCACTTGGTTTATTAACTGTTCTATTTTTTCTACGGTATCTTTTTGACTTGCCCAGCCGGTGCGATAGCGTCTTAAGTCATCTAGACCTTCTTGTCTCAGTAAAGAGTGGGTTGCCAAAATATCACTCAGTGGCAGTAGATGTTGTTGATAAAGCCGCGTGAATTGCCGATCTTTTTCTTGAGCGGCTTCAAATGAGAGTCCAAGTGCGACCAGTAAGCTGATGATGGGTAAGGCGCTTAAGCAAAATAAGCGAGTACTAATGTTGAACTGGTTTAATTTAAACATAATGATAACCACCGTTAGAAAGAGGCTCTCTCGCTATCACTGCTGTGTTTGAGTAGTAAAATACCGAGAATCCGCTGGATTATTTCTCTTTTAGATGACGACGATGTTACAGAATGTTTGAAAATTGAGCGTTCAATCAATAAGTGTTGAGTTCAATCACTCGCTTTGATAATAAGTTAAAGTGCACAGTAGAAAACTGAGTGGTTAATTATTACTTTTTCCTATCAAATTAATACGTAGATTCGATTAGCGAAGGCCCCTTTATTTCACTATACCTAATCAGACTAAAGTGGTCTTTTTAGTTTTCGTAACGTATAACCTGTTCAGCATTGATTCGACGTACGACACAGTAAAAACGGTTTTGTATGGATGTTCGATATGTCAGTGTATTGACCCTTATTCGCCTATTTTTTGCATTAAATATTAGCAAGCTTAATAACAAGAAATACTAATAATTAATTGATACTTATTTTTGGAGGAAGCCATGGACTTTATGTCTCAATGGAAAGTAAAAACGCGACTTGCACTGGGTTTTGGCATTTTAGTCTGTTTAATGTTGCTGTTAACGATACTGGGTATTCAGAAAGTAAACTTGATTGACGATACCTTGTCACAAATCACCGACGTCAACTCACTCAAACAGCGTTATGCGATTAATTATCGAGGTAGCGTGCATGATCGCGCTATTGCAATTCGAGATGTTGCCATCGCCCGAAATAGTAGTGAGCTTAATAGATTAGAAAATGAGATAAAAAATTTAGAGCGTTTTTATCGAGACTCTGAAAATAACATGCAAAAAATGATCGCCAGTGGCGTGATATTTACGCCGAAAGAGCAGGCTATCTTACGCAGTATTGATCAAATCCAGCAAAAAACCTTACCCATGGTGCAATCGATCATCAGTGATAAGAAAAGAGACATTAATGCGAATGTAGCGCTCCTTGATCAGGTTCGTCCGGCATTTGTTGAATGGTTGAATAGCATCAACCAGTTTATTGACTATCAAGAAGAGTTGAATCAGCAGATGACGCCCGCGGCTCGTGAACAAGCAAGCGGTTTTCAAAACTTAATGTTACTGCTATCTGCGGTCGCGATTGTTATTTCACTGCTTGTTGCTATGGTGATTGAACGAAGTTTTCGCCAATCATTGGGTGGTGAACCTTATGAAGCCCAGCAGGCGATTAAACGCTTATCAAAAGGGGATTTAACCCACCGCTATGGGCAACGAGCGAAAGACAGTATTTTGGATTCATTGTCTGGTATGTCATTAACCTTAACGGCTATCGTCAGTAATATTGTTCAAGCTTCAACCAAGATCGTTGGTCAAGTTTCAGAGGTCTCTGATGGGTCGAGTCGAGTTTTGAGTTCGGCCAAGCAGCAATCAAATTTAACCGCAGATACGCTTTCACGATTAGAAGATATGCGTCATACGATTGATCAAATCGCGGATATTGCTAAACAAACCGAAAGTAATTCGGTCATGACGACAGATAATGCGCATCACGGGCGCGAATTAGTCTTCTCGGTCGCGAAACAAATGGAAAAAATTGCTCTTACGGTCAACTCAACCGTTGAACAAGTCAAGTTACTTGAAGCAAAGACCAAAGATATTGGTGGAATATTAAATGTGATCAGTGGTATTTCAGAACAAACCAATCTACTCGCATTGAATGCCGCGATTGAGGCTGCACGAGCCGGAGAATCTGGTCGAGGATTTGCTGTAGTGGCTGATGAAGTGCGTCAATTAGCCAAGCGTACCGGAGAAGCGACTTCGCAAATTGAATCATTGATCAGTGAAGTTCAGTCTCAAACGGCGATCAGTGTTAAGGCCATGCAAGCAACACAACCTCAGGTCGAAGAGGGTAATCAAAAAACCGCGCAAGCCAGCGATCTACTGATTAATATAGAAAAACAAGCCAAAGATACGCTTCATCGGATTCGAGAAGTGGTTTCAGCGACGGATGATCAAGTGGCTGTGGTTGGAGAGGTAGTTTCAGCGATGGGGCAAATCTCATCAATGTCGAGTGAGTCGATCCAATTGATGGCAGCCAATGAAAATGCGGGGCACGAGTTAAATCGTTTGGCTAACGAACTTAAAAAAGAGGTCGCTTACTTTAATATTTCGCACAACCGCTAACGCGATGATATATGAGGGTAGGGCTTTAAAAGGAAGCCCTTAAAACGGTGAAACCCCGATGTTGGTAGAGATAGTGCCAAATTTTCCTAAAAAACATAAAATTCAATTGGTTAGTCTATGTTTTTGCTGGTATTTACCTGTCAAAAAAACAACAAAAAACTAAAGGTGATAATATCGGAAAATCAATGGGTTACTTACTTTCAAGTACTGTATAATGACACCCCTTATGTATTATAAATCAGCCCAGTTTTGTTGCTGGGTTGATTCAGTTATGTAACCTTTACACTCAGTGTGCGAGTTAACTGTACTAACTGACTTTTGCCCCAAAATAAGTTTCATCAAGTTTATGTATCAATCTTCAATCGGCGATCTTAGCCAAGCTTTTCTATTGAATTGCAATTAGTATTCACGACAACTTTTTACTTCTAATATCATTCAATCTCTCCCCCAAATAGACGTTAAATCACCATGCTTATGTTATTGAATAGGTTAGTCTTTTGTACTAATCTGGCGTTGTTCAAGGACTGAGGATTATGACATTGGCAGCAAACAAAAGCATTACGCAGCTCAAATCACTATGGATTTCACTTATATTGATAGCTTTACTAAGTGGAGGCTGTGCCATTTGGATCGTAAAGCACTCAAATCTTATATACGATCCAAGCTATGAAGGCGTGAACAATCTTTTAGTGGTTTTCAAAGTACCTCTTAGTCTCTTGGCCTTAATCATACCAACAGTGGCTATCATAGCTTCCAACCATCGCTCTGTGCAGGCTGCAAAGCAGATAGAGCTTTCAAATACCCAAAATATCTTTACTAACTATTTCAAGCATAAAGAAGAGTTTGAAAGCTATTTGAAAAGGTTTGATACCAACAATGACAAGTTGTTTGAAGATGCAGACTATCTGCATAGACTCATATTCCCTAATGCTATCAAAGGCGATTTATCGGTCTGTAAGGAAGAAATTAATAGCCTTAAAGAGGATATAAGTGACTTTAAAGAATTGTGTAGACAACTGGAAATAGTAGATAAACTTTTTGGTGCAAACCTCGGTGAAATCAATCAATTGGTAGAATTGACCTGCTCATATTTTTGTATCAACTCAAGTAAACTTCACTTTTATCTCCCTGGTAGTAGTAATAGATTTGAATATGTTGATATAACTGGAAAAGAGCAATCTATATTTATACATGGTAACCCCATAAACTTGCCGTACAAGTACTTTCAAACGGTTAGAATGATCTCATACGCGATGAGTTTTTGTTCTACAAGCGATAATGAGTTTCAATTCTTACGTGAATTTTGGAAAACTGAATTCGAAAGCGACTGCACTGTAGAAAATTTTAAGCCTATTTATTCAACCTTCTATGATGCGTAATTGATTCTTGTATGGACAAGTCTTAACTAGATTTATTTATTCGGGTAGCCTACGTTATGCTCGCTTTTTTGTCTTTGTTCATTAGTACTTTTATTCATACATATCCTATCGATACGAGTTCGCCCAACTGAAACTTGTCATAAGGGGGGATTCCTCACGAATTCTAGCCTGCTTTCTATACAAATCAATACGCAATATGTATCATTTTTAATCCGTATTCTTAAGGAGAAACATTGTAAATGACACATGTAAGTGATGATGAACGTACAAAGTATTACCTTGTTGATATTGAAACAGGTAGTCAATTTGATAACTTTGAAAGAGACCAAGAGATTATTTCTCCGTTGCCTCCTAAAGTTGGTGAGTACTTAAATCAGTCTGGTCTATATTTTGAGGTTCTCACATTGCTACAACACTTTGATGCCAACTATGTTGACGTTTACGTCAGATATGTTGGAGATAGCGCAAAATTTTTAGATCATATTCAAACTAAGTTAGCCTCTGAAAGCTAGCAGTTTCGGTGGCGTGTCAGTGCCATCGATATCAGTTGTTCGAGAATGATTCGACACGCGAGCATTTTCACTGTGAGTTGAATAAGGGGTTATATGTCATTTATACAAAGCATCTCAGAACCCAAGGATATGCTTCTTAAGCTAATCCGCGAAGGGAACAGGATTACGTTTGAAGAAGATCCTGAGAATTTAACAGATCATTTCTTCAATTTTTCAGTCACTGCGCATTCAATTCGTGATTGGTGCATTAAATATCAAGGCCAACAAGCCATAAAAAAGAAGTTAGATCAGCAGTGGGATAAGGAACCTTTTTTAGCAATTGCGAAAGATATTGCCAACTCGGTTAAACATTTTGGTATTGATCGCTATCAACCTCAACTTAAAGAATCAGAAACACAAACAACAAATATTGTTGAGTTTTGTGTTGGTGAAAACATTTCTGAAAAGTTGCAAAAAGCAGTTAATGACAAAGAATTTAGAGAATCTGAAGGTCAAGACAAACCTAGCTACCTAGTCCGATTTGAAGATGGTACAGAGATGACGTTAACTTATTATGTTCTTAAAACGGTAACTTTTTGGGTGAGTTACTTTGATCAAAATTCAATTCCAAGAGAACAGTCAGTAGGTTATAAGCACCTATATGTAAATAGACCATTTTGGCAACAATTCACATAGCAAGTGTTTAAGGTTGCAAAATACTTTTTCTGATCAATTGAGGCTTAGTTGTGCTATTGCACTAACTAACTTTTGTCCAAAAGTGAGCTAGTGCTTGTCCTGAACAGAAAATATGCCAGCAATATTTCCTTTTGCTGGCGTTGAAGGGCGAACCTTATCATAATGGGAGTTAAGAACCGTTAACTCCCACTATCTAACTTGTTTTTACAGTAATTGGCGTTGCCTCATTCCATAGTAGCTCACGAGTTCCGGTATAAATTTTTGTGGTTTTAGCATCGGCATGAGCCATGCGTATTGTGGCGCTTTCGCCCATTTGCTCAATAAGCCTTGCAGATAGACCGCGAATCTCGTGATATGTCGGACGCAATGAGATATCTAGATTACTGTATAAGCCTAATTGATCTCTAATCTTACTGAATTCCTTGCTGATATTGTGATGATGAACTTGATATGGGTGATCACAATCTTTTGCAATCCCTCTTTTAGACTGAATAGGCTTGCGGTGAACAATGTAAGGGCAATGAAGTCGGTCAGTTTTCGAAAGTTCGACAATTTCCTTAATAGCGTCCGTAACAGGGATCGCTACCATTGACGACGCCGCCTTTTTTACTTTTTCTCGGTGTATATACAACGTCCCGTGAATTATATTCCCATCTTGCAGTCTTGGCTCCTTAAACCAAACGATGCCGCAAACACCCTCTTTGGGTTCCTTGATCTTGTATTTGATGCGATAAACCTCTCTAACAACGTGCGTTGTTTGTAATGATAGCGCCATTGCAACTTTCAAAAAGAGTGGGGCAGCAGAATAAATACTTTCATAATCCGCAACGGTGAGGTTGTTTCGCCGTTTCTTAAAATCATCTTGTGATACTTTTTTGAGTTTCTTACTCAACATAAAGTTTGTATCGATAGCACTTTCATCGGCAAGATATGAGAAAATCTTTTTTAAGTTACTAACCTTGCCGTTAAAAGTTCTTTTTGAATCGTTGCTGTAGTGAGAATTTAGAAATTCATTGATATGCACAAGCGTTAGCGATTTAGTTAAAACACTCCCCAAGTCTTGCTCTAACTTATTACATTCATTAATAAATCGGCTTAAAACACCTGCAGAAAGTTCCTCTTCAGATTTCACTCGTTTAATCACAACGGGTAGCCATTCCCGAAGAGGTTTATCCAATGAGTCTTTCTTTTTCATTGGCGAAGGGTAATTGCTTGGAGCATCCAAACAAAAGCGCGCTTCGCTTGCTCGATGCTTAGCGTTATATGCTAATGCAGCTTGAATGGCTTGTTGTTCCGTTGTACCCAAAGGAAACATTTTCCTAGAGCCATCTACAGTTTGAAATCTAAAGCGCGTTTTCCCTTTGTGTGTCACTTTCCATAGGAACTCAGGGTAATGTGCAGTCTTGATGCTTCTTGGTCGAGCTGCCATTTACGACTCCAAAAACTCTAATAATTCACTGGTTTTATCTGTATGTTGCGTCTGACTGCTGATAAGAACCAAGTATCGTCCAGTGGGAGTCATTGTGCCTTTTAATTTTCCGCGTTTTATCCAGTTGATGATTGTAGCGGTACACATACCAGAGTCAGGGTAAAATTCATCAATATATTGTTTGGGTTTTAATGTTCTCATTGCACTGATCTCCATTCTTTCAATTGAAGCCACTGGTCAGGCGGCTAAATGGTTAGTTTGGTGTTTTCTCGGCCATCAATTTGCTTATCAAGCGAAATGCTTTCTCCAGCTTTAATTCCGTGAATGAAAGCTTTTCTCTCTTCGATGGATAAAGGTTTGCGTGGCTCATGGCGGCGAGCTTCACCTAGCTCCCCAAAATGTTTTTCAATTTCAGTATTTTTGAGTAAAACTAATCCTGTGCCTGCTACGCTAGTAAATTGCTTTTCTCTACTGCGTTTAATTTCTATCGCTCGATCTAGAACTTCGCTAGAAAATCCCCGCATAAAAAACTGACTTTCTGAAGCGCCTTTTATACCGACTGAATCTTTAGCTCTTTTTGCTGCTTTCACTAGGTATTCCATCGTCATCTTGGCCACAATGACATCAGACTTAAATCCTTGAAGAGACAAGTAAGAACCATTCTGGTTACGATTAATAACGCTCCTACAGTCGTTTAAATTTGCGCAGGCAGCGGCAAGACTTTTCTCCCATAAGAACTGCTTCCCCTTTTGTTTTCCTACTTGAGCTTCTAGAAACTGACTGCCAATCTGAGTTTCAATATCCTCTTGAGACAATTGATATTTATCCATTAATGCTCGCGCTCTTTTTGCAGCAAGCAATGCTTCATTAGGGCTAGAGGTATCATTCGCCATTGCAAGCAGCTTGCTTATCTTGTCGATCACCTTGTCTAATGACTCTAAAGTATCTTTTGTGCTCATCACTTCACCTCCATATCCATAATTGGGTTGCGGCTTTGCTTGCGGTTAAACAAGCGGCGAATGGAATAACTACGGCCAATAGAAATCAGCGTAAAGTAAAAGCTGATTAGCAAATTCTCTTCAATCCGCAAGTGCACACCAAAGAGCGGGAAAATAAGTAGTTGGCTCAAAACAGAAACCCAATAACCAACCAGAACATTCGTTACGCTTTCAATAAAGCTGTGCTTCTTACTTTGCATCACGATCCCCAAATGAGTAGATAGCTAAAAACACGACACACCCAAGCGCATAAACTAAAATGCTCATACTGAATCACCCCCTAAGCTATTTTTTTTGTGGAAAATTGCTTCAAAAGCCGATCAACCACAGCTACCGAATAGCTATAAGCTTTTAGCTTATCAGTGTTTGAAACCTGCTTTTCAGCCGAGTAGGGCGATTGTTCCGCGAAACCAACAACGGGTTGGCCTTTTTTGTAACACTCCATGCTTACGCTCTCCCCGGTGTATAAATTCGAACTCGGTTAATCGTGTGCCAGCATTGAGCATCGCCTTTAAACAACCCACCGCTAGCCAACTTTGCGCAGCCCTGTGGTAGTTGCTCTCCACACTTGCTGCATGCTCCCAACTCTTGTTCGATGGTGGCCATATCGTTATGCGCTCGCAAAATGCACGCTTCAATCGCTTCAACTTCGCTGTAAGGCTCGGCAGGGTAGGCGTAAAACTCGCATACTTCTTTTAGCTTGCTATGCACTGTAGGATGAAGCAAAAGCCCGCGCACCTCATGATGCTCTGCTTGCTTCTTCTTATCGCGGTACCGCTTGGCGCGCACGGCAGCTTTGCGTTTTATATCTTCGTTCATGCTGCTTTACCTCGCGAACGCTTGGATTTTTCTGCCTTTTTCTTGGCTGGCAGCAAGAGCAAACGAGCGCGGCCAAGACAGTAGTCGAAGCATTTGCCCCCCCGTCCGCCAAATGCGGCGGTGGTACGGTAGGTTTCAACAGCTAAGTCAGCAGCGCGAGAGGCGTTAAGCGGTTCGTGGCCCTCAGCTTGAAGGATCTGAAACACATTCTTGTGAATGAATGCTTCTTGAGAGTTTCTAAATACGATGGTACTCATTGCACATTTCCTTTTTTGGGGTGAGTCCCCGCAATCAGGCAAACGCTTGTCAGAGTGGTCAGCCCTGTATATACTTGGTTGCGAGGCGTTAAGTCTCATTGCACAAAGTTAACCCCTGTTGGTTTGGTCACCGATGGGGGTTATCTTCTTTTAGTGGGCATGCTTTCTTGCGTTAATTTGCCCTTGAATATCAGTGATAGCCGCGCCGATCTGCTGCATTAGCGCATAAGTCTCGTCATCCACATGCAAAACCAACTCTTTTAGTGATCCCACTTTGTTTTGAATTGACTCAACGTGAATGCGGATTGGGTCGTCTTTCGCCAAGCCCATTTTCTGATCGTCAAAATCAGTTAGGCATACGTTGGCGACTTGAATGCCAGTTAGCAGCTGACGGGTTTGTTCTAGGGTTAATGGTTTCATAGCGGTTCTCGTTGTCAGTTTAAAAGTTGCGGCTGGTCAGGCCGCGGTCTCATTACACACAAAACATGTTTATTTACTATGGTGCAAGTAATGTACACATTTTGTGTTGCCAGTGTCAAACACGAATTGTGTTTATTTTGTGTGAGGGTAAAAAAAACCGCCATGAAGGCGGTGAATGGGTACTTTATATTTAGGAGTAAGTGGCTATTGTTTTTAACGGTTAGCTGTATTCATTAGTAATTAACTTATATCAGTCTTAGTCTCGCTTCGACAACTACACCAATGATCTTGCAATTACCATTAATTGGGACTGTCTTATAGTCTTTATTGAGTGGTTTTAGATAGTCTTGGCCACCATCGGTTACAAATTTCTTAAATGTTGCTTCATTAACATCAGTCAGCTTGGCGACAACAAGAGAGCCATTAGAATGTTCTTTTTCGGTATCAACCAAAACAAGAGTGCCCTCTGGAATACTTACCCCGGTTAAACTCGTCATTGAATCGCCTTGAACTCTTAGCCAAAAACTGCGCTTTGAAGTTTTTACCGTTGCCTCGTACCATTCATCTATTTCATCTAGTGAGTATGCCTCACATGCTTCTGTCCATTGGCCTGCTTGGACTGAGCTCAATAGAGGAAATGTATTTTGAAACTTTGGTTGTATATCGATTTGAGTTAGGTTTGATAATGAATCAATCTCTGAAGAATCAAATAAAATTTGGTATGGCTTGATGTTTAGTACAGAAGCAATGATTTCAGCATCATCTAAATTCACGCTTCTTACGCCAGCCTCATAATTTCCAATACGAGACGCCCCCCAGCCGCATTTCTCAGCTAGAGTTTTTTGGCTTATGCCTTGTGCCTCTCGGAATCGCTTTAATCGCAATCCCACTTCTTGTTTTTTATTCATTTCTATAAATTAACACGCTTCGTGTATGCTGTAAGCACACTATTTGTGTTTACCTTAGGACACGATTTGTGTATTCTCAATTTCCGGAGGGTCATCAATGAATAAAATTTCACTATTTCGCAGTCAAGCCGGAATCAGTCAGTCGAAGTTAGGTGAGCTAGTTGGGGTTATTCCATCAACTATAGGTAACTACGAATCTGGGATTCGAGCGGTAAATATAAATATGGGGTGGAAAATTGTGAACGCTTTTGCAGCGTTAGGCATTAAGTGTCAGTTCACTGAGGTTTTCCCAGACCCTTTAGCAATAGAGGATAACAAAACTCACATTTGAATGGATGAATAGTTAAATTCTGTATAAATAACCAGTAAGGATAAACCATGCAACACAGTTTAAAAAGCGTGATACGTAACGCCATTGAAGGTTGGCGAACCGAAGTAAGTAAAGAGTGCATCTCTCATCGGGTTGCCAGTATCTACCACCGTTTTGAATTGAAGTTTGAAGTTGATGCCCAGCGCAAAGAACTACTGAAAAAGCCCGGCATTGACGACAAAAACAATGCGCAAAACTTTTTCCGCTACATCGAGCGCTCATCCATTGAATCAAAAGCAACGATCATGGATTTGCTGCCCGCCATCATTAAAGCGTTACCCGTTGATCGCGCTTTGGCCGCGCTCAATCAATTCTTAAACCCGCTGGGTTTTTCAGTAGCCGCCATTGGCTCAAGACAGTCTCAATCATGTCGTGATCAGCTGCTTGCCGTACACAGCAAAGAAACAAGCGAGGCGTTTAGAGCTGTTATCTCGTTAGGTGAGAACGCTAGCGTGGACCAGTTGCGCGAAGCTTACCGAGAGGTTCTTGAGGGCAAACAAAGCCACGAACCGATTTTAGAATACCTTGAAACGTTAATGAGCAAAAAAGCCGCGTAGTGACTGACCATCACACCATGCGTGACGCATAACGCGAGTAAAAGTTAGCTATGGAGATCTTTGTGCAATGAGTCTTTACATCGTTTATAGCGGTGGTTTGCGGTTTTGGATAGCCGCAACACCAAAGGGGAAGCGTGTTGTCTCTCGTGATGAGGCAGCAGCTATTTTTCACCGAGTACAAGCGCATAAGGCGGCAGTATGATCGAGTTTCTAGATCGACCTATTGCATTTCATCGTGCCTTTGTGAAGCTTGGGATAGGTGTGACAGGAGCATTGCTGTTAAGCCAATCCCTGTATTGGAGTAAAAGAACGAGCAACGCTGATAGCTGGTTTTATAAATCTTCTGAAGAGTGGAAAGATGAAACTGGCATGACGCGAACAGAAATAGAAACGGCTCGTAGAAAACTGCGTAATCTTGGAATTTTGGAAGAGAAAAAAGTAGGCGTGCCATGCCGACTTCACTATCGCATAAATACCGCAAACTTGTTTGCATGTTTGCAGCAAACTAGTTTGCAGGAATCCCGCAAACAGGAGTGCAGGAATCCTGCAAGCATGGCTGCAGAAAACTTGCAAGCTATTACAGAGAATACACAGAGACTACCAGAGACTACTACAAAAACACATTGTGTGATTGAGCAGAGGGATGGGTCAAATTCTAACCCCACCCCCCCCAACGAGGAAACAGGACAAAATTCGGCAACGCAAAAAACCCGCAAACGGACGAGTGTAAAAACGAAATTCCCGACTCAGTTCGAAGTGACTCCCGAAATGATCGACTGGTATGCCGAGCAAAAAGATTTTGTGCTCGGTGCGCAAGTCGCTACCGACCAGTGGCGTGACGCGATGATCGCCAGGGGAAGCGCTTACAGCGATTGGGTAGCCGCTTGGCGTAACGGTATGCGCTTGCAAAACCAGTGGGCACGCGAGAGAGGCACGCCCAAAGGCTCCACGGGCCAGACAACAACAGCGCAGGTAGGTCAAAGCTACCGAGAGGGGATGGATGTATCCAAGTACCAATTACCGGAAAGCAGGGGGTAATCATGGCATCACTACAACAGCTTCAAGCTCGCATTCCTTCGCATGTCAGCCCTTACAGCCGCGAACAGATGGCCGAGATTCACAAGCGCGAAGCGGAAGAAATCAGCCGCCAGAGGTTCAGCGAATACCAAACCGCGAAAGTTCAAAGCGCTTTAGGGCGTAGCGGGATCAGCAAAAAACACGCCCGATGCCGATTAGACAACTACATCACGGAGAGCCAAGGTCAGCGCGTGGCGTTTAATCATGCTCACGGATGGATAAGCGATTATTTAAAACAGCCTCATTTCCGAAGCTTTGTTTACTCGGGAACGACAGGGACAGGCAAGAATCACCTCGCGTCTGCCATTGGCAATAATCTTTTGGCGCGTGGTAAATCAGTGATGCTGATTTCAGTGCCCGACCTGATGATGAAAATACGCGATAAGTACAACTCCAACAGCTCGATGACTGAGGCCAAGTTCATTGAAGTGCTCAGCCAAGTTGATTTGCTTGTGCTCGATGAAGTCGGTGTACAGCGCAAGAGCGACCATGAAAACATCATGCTAAGTACGATCATCGATGCACGCTGGTCGAATGACTTACCAACCGGAATTCTAACCAACCTAGGCTACGAAGAGTTGCAAGGTCTGCTTGGTGAGCGAGTTGTCGAGCGATTGCTGGATAACGGCGGAGAGTGGATCTCGTTTGTGTGGGAAAGCTTCCGGTTAAAAAACCGCAAGCCGGAGGGGAAATAATGCCAATTTTAGTTCACTCAACAACGCCCGCGCAGGATAAAAACCGCTGGGGAACAACGTGGGAATGCTTTGAAGATGGTCAAGCTCTATACGGTCGTAAGCTAAAGCTTGATGTTTGTGCTGAGCCAGCAACCGCTAAGGTTAACCGGTTCTACACCTCAATCGAATGGCTTGAGCAGCGTGCAGGCAATTACGATCAGCGTGGTATTGGTTTTATCAGTGATGATTTTAACCCTCTTGCAAAAATTGTCGGCTTTGATGCACTCATCCTACCTTGGGAAAATGACTTTTGGTGTAATCCTCCGTTTGACCTAAAGCAGTTGTTTATCAAAAAAGCCTTTGCTGAAGCTCGTGCTGGAAATAGCGGAATGATGTTATTGCCCTACGAACCAGCAACCGGATGGTGGCGTGAATTGGTTGATGGCAAGGCAACCGCGATTTATGAGCCAGATGGCCGCTACAACTTTTATGACATTGACGGTGAAACCAAGAAAACAGGCGTTAACTTTCCCTCAGCGTTTGTGCTCTGGACTCCGCATTACACCCATTACACTCCGAAAATTCCATTCACTCGCGGCGTAGCGGATGAATTAGGTATCAACTTCCGCAATCGACTTATGGAGGCTGCTTAATGCGACCTGAAACGTTATTAGCTAAGTTTGATTTAAAAGGCTTGAACTACGAACAAATACAAAACGGTGGCGGCAAAGGCTTGTTCTCGCTAGAAGAGCAGTTAGCCATGGTCGGGGTGACGTGGAAGGAGTCACCAGTGGGATTTTTGATTTTGTTTGTTGAAATGCAAAATAATGAACATTCTCGCAAGATGTTAGAAAAAGCAGTCATGCTTGAGGTGATCAGCCAAACTCAAAAATGGCGCGGACAGAAGAGCGAGAAAGCTTTCCTTGCTTTGGTTCGCGCAGCCATCGAAGAGGCGATCAACCCGCTAGGTCGGGTTTGCCCTGCTTGTAATGGTACAGGGTTTTATTTAAGTGATTGCCGCCACAAAAGGGTATGTCACCATTGCCACGATGGCCGTATCGAATGGAGTTACGAGCAGCGCTTTGTGGCGATGTGCTCTGGTGAGTTCGTTTGTACTTATAGTATGTTTAAGCGTTATCATGACGTATTAGAAAAGGTTACGAAGTGGCTTGCAGCAAAGCGTAACGCGGCAATGTTGGCATTGATGGAAAGAATTAATCGAGAGAAAATGGCTTAGAAAAGCATTAAAAGGCTGGAGACGGTTCGCAAATTTAGCACTGACGGCTTGTTTGAGAGTGGTTTTTCGTTATCTTGTGTTCAAATAATAAGTTACACCTTCTTTTGCTGCTACTCAATAAAACGCCTTTTGTGCGTTAAACTTTGGATAAAAGGCGCTCTAGCGCCTTTTCTTTTTCTGATAAGCGATGTTAAGGCTACGTCAGAGCGTTCAACGTCAGATCGAACGTTTCCTCTTCCATTTCAATACCGATAAAGCGTCGGTTTAATGCTAAACACGCCTTGCCCGTTGATCCGCTACCCATAAAAGCGTCAAGCACAACATCATTTTCACGGCTACTGGATAGCAAAACGTGCTCAAGCAATGCCCGAGGTTTTTCGCATGGGTGCTTACCCGGATAATACTGTACCGGTGCGAACTGCCAAACGTCGGTGTAAGGTACGTCACTAGTGACATTAAAGGGCCGACGTAAATGCTCATATTCTGTTTTTAAACTGTCATATTTACGAACAAGTGTTTGGTATTGCGAATTCAAGTTATTGTATTCATCCAATAACTCATCATGCGATCTAACCAATTCCCCTCGTTTTTTATCAAAAAGCCTCTGTAATTTCAGATATTGCTCTTCATTTGGTAGTGCCCATTGGTTTTCGCTGAACCAGTGAGAACACATTTGTGTTCCCGTAGCTTTATTGATTTCTTTAGCAGTTATACCAAGTTGTTTACGTGCATTGATGAAGTAATCAATTAAAGGCTTAAATACCTGTTTTTTTAGTTGGGAACATTGTGTCGTATAACCAGAGCAGCCTTTTGCGTACCCTTCGGCATTATAATGTCCAGCAAAAATAATGCGTTCGGTAGCAGGAAAAAACATGCGCAAGTTGGGTTTATGCATTCGTCGCCATGGGCCTGATGGTTTAGCCCAAATGATATGGTTAAAAACTTCGAAACGATTGCGGATTAGTATTTCAGTATCACTGGCTAATTTGGAACCACAGAAAAGATAGAGGCTACCTGATGGCTTTAGTACACGCCATAATTCCTCAAGAACTTCATCTAGCCAAGCGAGGAACGATTGCACATCGGGCCATTGGTTATCCCAAGCATTACGTTTAACTTGAAAATAAGGTGGATCGGTTAGAATGAGATCGACTGAGTTATCCGCCAAGGTTTTAAGGTACGGTAAACAATCTGCGTTGATTAATGTAGCACGACCATCGTGCAAGGTGTGTTTGTGCATTCTTATCTCCTGTTAACAAGAGCCTTGAATACAAATAGCGGTAGGTAGTCGCCAGCTATAGCGGTTATAAACCTATAGCTGGCGACGTTTTGCTGCTTCCTCTCCAACATGGTTGGGTCTCAGGTACTCAAGGCATCAAAACACGATAAGAGTCTATCACATTAATACTGTGTTTATATACAGCTTATTGGTTGTTTTTTACGAGTTGAAGCAAGTCAGGGAAAGGAGCTTGCGCAATTTGTTCTAGCACAAACGCAATATGGTGTTCGGTGTGCTCTGGATGCTGCGTGGCAATGATGTGGGGATCAACTACGCCGTACCGTGAGTGGGTAATAATCGTTTTGATGAGTTCTTTGGCGTCTTCTTTAATGGTTAACATACTGAATTTCCATGATAATTATGACAGAGCGACACTAACTCTGAGTACGCTAGCCATCCAGTCTTGTTTTCCATTTTTTTATGAAAAGTGCGATATTTGATGCATTAATAAAAGTTTCATAATTTTTAGTAAGTTGATAGAGTGTTTATGACTTTTTTAGCGGTTAAATACACTAGGTCGGCAAATGATTTCATTTAATACAAACACGTTTCTGCCCCTAAGTTGTTTAGACCTTTTACTCATTTACACCCTGTTCATGGGCTTTTGTCTTACTAAAAGTTATCAATTATTCCAATACTGTTTGTTGTGAATCCCCGTGATGTATCACGGGGGAGATTCCACCATACTCTAAGGTTTCAGTGTGTCATTTCCACCATCGAACGATTTTCCTTTCTTGCAATAAAGAAAAAGCCGCCTAAATCGGCGGCCATTCATTGCAAGCAAAGGTGTCTTTAATTTTGAATCTATAGTTCATCGCAAACACTAAACGACAGACTTGCGGCATTCAACCCTGTCGTGTATAAAACGCGATTAGCAACTAGGTTCATATGTAATTGTGGTATGTATTAGTTGCAGGTGAGGAATTGTTGAGGGTGATGAGTTGGTTGGTGTTTGAAAGTTGTGTCCAAGGGGTTACAGGGGGATGCAACACGAAAATGCCCCGAAACGTGCTAGAGCAGATACTCGTAACATTTCTACAAACACCTCTTTGACTCAATTCCTCTAATTCATTTAGTATGAAACAAAACGTGTATTATGATGGTGGTTATTCATATTCACACTCAATGTTTACCACCAAGATAAAAGAGGAGGTTTGTCTTGTGAGTAATATCATCGTTGAAATTGTGGAAAGCCCAGATCCAGAGCATGGCTGTTGGGGGATTAAGGTTAGCCACGAGAGTGGAGAGCTGTTTTTCGATACAGGGTATGTTTATGAGGGAGAAGGTGCAGCACGTAGGGCATTTTGTAAATTGTTAGATAATTTACCTCAGAAAGACTCTTAATCTGTTTCTGTTAAAAATATTTGAGTAAACATAGGCTGATTGGGGTGGCAGCGGGAGGCTCAATACCTCTGGTGTCAGTTTTCCTCATAGCCCTCATAATTCTTGTGTATGTCAGAAGTTTCAGTCTATCAGTGCAAACTAGCAACCAAGTGGAGGAAGAGCCTATGAATACAGTGAAAACAACAGCAATATTCTCAACCCTAGAAACAATATGGGCTATTGGGGTGAGCTGCACGGCAGGAGCCCTGTCACCCTATGTTTACTTACATTCAAGAGCATTTAATTTTAATTGCATTAGGATCAAATAGGTGTCTATCAAAAGTATTCTTAATGAAGCTATTGGGAAATTAGAACAAGGTAGTCATGCTCGTCTTGTTGACTGTACATTAAGAGCTTCGACTATCAGTGATCATGATCAATGTTGGTGTTCAAGCGGTCTCTTGTTCAAAGATTGTCATAAAAATCGCAAACTAATGCGAGAGCTTCACGAGCATGAGATTAGAAAGAAAGTAAGCGAAATATTCGATAGTAAGAAATACTGCTGCGCTCAATTTGATCAGGAAAACTGTGAATTACCAATCAAAAGAGCCCATACAATTCAAAGGGGAAATGTCCTTTCTAGCCTTGCTGAGAATGGTCATGTGGGGACGTTTTATCGAAATCTAGATGGTATAGATAACACAAATAGGTTGAAAGCTGGCATCGAAAGAAAAGCATCCATCTTTTACGGCTTTTGTAGCTTTCATGATACCGAATTGTTTAAAGCTATTGAGGTAAATGAGTTTTCTAAGACTAAAGAAAATTGTTGGGCTAGTTCATATCGCGCTGTGTGCCATGAGTACTACCAAAAGAAAGCGGCTATTGATGTTACTCACTGGCAAATAAAGCACTTGGACAGTGGGCTAGATGTGTATCATCAAGTCTTTCTTCAAGAGAAACTGTATATTCACCAAGTTAATGTTGAAAAAGGGTTTAGTGATATTTCTACAATTAAAGAAGCTTACGAAACTATCAAAACAGACGGTCAATACGAAGAGCTAGTTTCTTACGTAATTGAGTATGATGCCCCTCTTACAATCGCAGTATGCGCCAGTATTTCACCATACTTGGACCTTAATGGAATAAAAATTCAAAATACAGGTGACGTAGAAGAAAGTTTTCAGCACTTCTCTCTCTCTACGGTGACATTAAACGGCAAAGCGGCTTACATCGTAAGCCATCTAAAGCAACATGATGTTATCGGTAAGTATTTGAAAGAAGTGTTTTCAATGCCTCTCGCTAATATAAACAATTGGTTAACAACCTGTATCTTTGCATACACCGAAAATAATTACTTTCGCTTATCTTGGTGGGGTTCGCTAGACGAAACAACGAAAGCAAAGGTATATGGCTTGTTTTTATCTGAGAATTACACTAAGACCATAAATTATGACGAGTCAGTTAGTCGGTCTATACCTAGTAACCTCGTGTCAGTTGAGCGGATTTAACAATCTTTAGGGTTTTAATTTAACGTGAAGTCTTTTTTCGGAAACAGCGATTTTCTTGATCAAATGGTACTACGCCCATTGTCCCATATTCGCCCCAATTGGGAATTAAGTTGGTACTCAGCGAGTGAAGAGTACAAGCCTGAATCGGATAGCTTTGCTTATGAACTTAATATGCTGATTGAAGAAATGGGAGAATGCTGTATTCCCGATAATTATCACGACAATGAAGATATTGTTGTCAAAAAAACTAGAGATTTTGAAAACTCTGATATATACAAGCAAGGTCGGATTTGGATCGGCAAAAGCTATCAAATTTTGTTGCAAGATGGTGGTTTCCACGATGAAAATGCGAGGAACCTAGTTTTAGCAGCGGTCGGACGTGTAGAAGTTGCAAGACGTTTTGGTCAAGACCATTTTGATGACATGGAAGAAGCTCATCAGCGTATATTAGCGATTATTATGGCGTTAATTCTCTATCACCGTTATACGTAGTTATGCAGCAAATATGGCAATGTGAATAGGCACTTTGCCTATCATATTGGGCTGTGTCGCCATACTATAGGTAATCCGTTACAAGCGTAATTAACAAAGTCACTGACTCACTTTTGTCCAGAACCTTCATTGCTGGCACTTCGTAACTCAGAAGCGCCCAATTCTTGGCTAGTGAGCATGCATCAATGGTATTCCTGTCACTCAGTCAGCAATAATTTTTCTAATAGCTAACTGCGATGCCTGCGAAAATGTCCCACTTTGTCGCATTTTCTCGCTCACACAACCTCCGTCTTAGTGATAAGTCATAAAAAAAACAGTGCGTTATGATACAAAACTGTGATACAGGCATTCAATTTAGATACAAAATGGGATGTAATAAATTGTTAAGCCTACACAGTGAGTAAGTAAAATATGGATATAGAACAAGAAATTAAAAATTTTCTTTATGACTCTATGAAGGATAATGATCAGAAATACCGAGATATACAATTGATATTGTTTTTTTTCGGGTTTCGAGAGGAGGATTGGCCAACTCTAGATGCGACAGCAATAAGGTTCGAGGTTGGAGAGTCAGAAAACAGGAAGTCTGAGCGACCTAGACAAATAATTAAAGATAAGTTTACCAGTAAAGTTCAACTTACAGAGTTACCTTCAATCAGGAGAGTGTCCGAGGTTATTTCTTCTCAAGAGTACATGTCTACAGGTGTTCTAATTGAAAAACTTGAAGAGCTTAATCTACTCCCTAAAAATTACAGTGTAAAGGGCATTCTGAACTTATTGCATCAACTTGGTTTATGTAAATCATACGATATATATACAAATAAACTAAACAAGGCATCTCGGTCATCTATCTCAGATGAAAAGACTTTATATGTTATTCACTCTTCGGAGTTAAAGAAAATGAAGTCAGCAATGAATCGTATGATTGTTTTTCCTGGCCTTGTGGGAATAGCTAATTTAAGCACTTTCTTTGAAATATATCCTCAGCATGAAAAGTATAAAGAAGCGTTATTTAATATCCTGCACTCACGTGACGATGTGTGGCTTTCATCATTTAACGGTGTTTTTTATTACATAATTGAAAATCGAGATAATGCGCTGATTAATAGCCTAGAAAAAGTCGTGAATGTGGCTGATAGTGTTGAATTAGAAGTGATGGTAAATGTATTATCCAATGCATTTAAACATAGGACACCACCTAAAGGAAACAGCTATCCACCAATTGAAGTTATTTCATCATACTTGAAAAAATCTAGATATACTGAGTGTAATGGTAAAGTGATTAAACTAAACATTAATCCGACCAAACTACGTGATATTGAGTATGACGTTGTCAATTTTATGAAAGGTAAAGGTCAGCTAGGTTTCTCAATAATAAAAGAACATCTGGAACTTAAAGGTTATTCGAAACCTTCAATTGATAAAGCTATTCTACATTCAACGATTGTAAATGCCGACAAATCGGTACGTAGACACTATAAGTACTCGCTACTTGAAAGTATACCTTTCGAATCGACGAAAGAGCTTGATAGATATACTGTCTTTAAAGCTAGACTGTTATCCATATGTGCGGAAGGTACAGATGACGAAGTCGAATCAAAGCGTAGAAAAGAACAACAAGTATTAAGGCAATGGTTGTTCGAAGGCAAAGAAAAAGCATGCTGTGCTATTTGCAATAACTTGTTTTCCGTCGATTCATTGGTGACAGCTCATAAAAAACCACGCTCGATTTGCTCATTTAATGAAAGAGTTGACCCAAATATTGTGATGCCTCTATGCAAGTTTGGTTGTGACCATGCTTATGAGGCGAACTATATATCTGTCAAGCAAGGGGTGGTTCAAAAAAACAACAGACGCAGTGGTACAGAGTTTGAAAATGCATGGGTCAATGCTGTTGTAGGTAACGTGGTTGATGCTCAGTGGCTGGAAGGTGAAGCTAACTACTTTGGCTCGTAGGCTTAACGCACATGAGCTTTCTCGTCGTTAATAGACAATAAGCATATTGGGCTGCGGCAGTAACCAACACTCTCGAACAACAAAGTCGTCTACTTAACTTTGCCCAAATTCAGATTATCCGAAGTAGACGACTTCGAGCTTTAGCTCTAACGCATTCCTGTCCAAAAATGAGTTATGGGTTGTTCAAGTTGATAATGAAAAAGCATATCTAGTGGGTGAGTGTTGACATTCACCGCTAAATGCCGCAAGATTACCACAATGTAAAGCCTTACCTATTCGGTGGGGCTTTTTCGTATCTGATACTTTCCTCTCTTGTTATGCGCCTTTCGTGGCGCTTTTTTTATGCTCGTTATTCCTCATTTAGCTCTCATTCTTGCTGAGCTTTTCATTTTAAATCAAGCAATCAAAAGGATACTCCGACAGGGGGTGGGTAGGCGTATGAATGAAAAAATTTCCAGCTCTCTGTCGTATTGGTGGAACGGTTTTATTGGGGTGCTTGGTGGTATATCGACCGATTGGTGGATGGTGATCATCGCTGCAGCTGGCATGATTATTACAGCAATCATCAATAACTATTGGCACAAGAAGCGATTCAAAGCGGAGTTTGGTGATGAGCAAATCTAGTTTATTAACACGATCACTGATTGCTGGCGGGGCGAGTGCCTTAGTGATAGCTGCTTCAATGGTTAAGCCGCTCGAAGGGATAGAGTATGTTCCGTATTATGACGTTGCTGGCGTGCTAACGGTTTGCTACGGCACTACGGGACCAGATGTGATTCAAGGACAAGCTTACACCCAAGAAGAGTGTGATTATTTTCTTGAGCGCGATTTGGCTCGAGTAAAAAGTCAAATTGAACCGCTCATCAAACCAGTACTTCCTGAACCGACTAAGGCTGCACTTTATTCGTTTACTTATAACGTCGGTGCTGGCGCATTTTCTCGGTCCACCTTACTTCAAAAGCTCAATAACGGTGACATTAATGATGCCTGTGATGAGTTGAAACGTTGGGTGTATGCCGGCGGACAAAAATGGAGAGGCTTAATGACTCGGCGAGAAATTGAAGAGGAGGTGTGTAAGCTGGCCTTTAAATCAACGGATGTAAAAATGATGCCATACGTATCACTTAAAGATGAGAGAACTCATGTTGACTCGCTTGAAATTCATAATCCTAACGGTATCAGCGCTTTTTCTTATCACTAGCCTCTCTTTTTATCTTATTGAACGTGAACGGCGTCAGTTGGCCGAGTTTGAACGTGATCAAGTAACGCTGCAGCGGGACTCGCTTATTCGACTCCAACAGCAGCAATCAGCAAAGATTAAATCATTCAATGAACTCAGCATTAAACATGCGGAGGAAGCCGCTAATGCAAAGAAAGAAATTGACTCTCTTCGTGCTGACGTTCGCAACGGCGCTAAGCGGGTGTTCATCAAAGCCAGTTGTCCTGAGCCAGTGCCCAAAGTCGATAGCGCCGGAAGCGTGGGCGATGCAGGAGCCGCCGAAGTTGAACGAGCAGTTGCAGAAGATATTCTCGATCTCCGAGAAATGAACTCAAAAGCCATCAGGCAGATCCTTTATTTACAAGGCTACATTCGCACTCAATGCCCGCTAGCTAGTCACTCTGATTAAAGAGGCCCGCTTGCTGCCTTAAAGTAAGCACACCTACCACCGCCAAGAGCAAAAGTGCGCATTCTTTTTGGTGTCGTCGAGCACCTAAGGCTTCGGCCATTATCCACAGTGCTTACGGCGGTGACCCTATCCTATGCGTTGGCTTTTCGCCGTCTTAACTTGTTAGCCATGACCACGAAGCGGTTTACCGCTTACTCCTTACGTGTAAGCGCGAGTTAAGAATCAAAAAGAAGCAAGTCAGGGTGAAAGTCCCCACATTAATGGCAACGTCAGCCTAAGGCGAAAAGGGCGTGACCACTCGGAGAGTCGGGACAATTTTTTAACTTTGAGGAAGCAATGAACAATGAAAAACGACTATGGAATTTGTCAGAGTTAGAAGTCTTTGGTTATCACCGCTCAACGATACGTAAAAAATTAAAAAACGCCGGGATAGAACCGATTGCACACAAAGGCTCAACGCCACTTTATGACGTGGTTCAAGTGGTCCCTTATCTCTGTCAGGCTCCAATAAAACAAAGTGATGCGCCCGATTTGATGGGGTTTAAGACTGCCGCAGAAATGCGTGCGTACGTGCAAGGTCAACGTGAAAAGCTCGCGCTAATGAAAGATGCAGCCGAAAGCGTAACCAGAGAAGACTTTGAAAACGAGATTGCTGTTTGTATTGCTGGAGTTAAAGGCTTTAAAGATAAAGTCATTACTAGAATTGAGTCTTCCATTCCGTCAGCAACACCTCAGCAGCTTGAGGACTTAGAGCGATTATTGAACTTCGACTTAAAGGCAGTAGCAGATGAGCTTGGATCAGTTTGACACGCGTCTTGGGGTTCAGTTTGCGGATGCAAAAGCAATTCGTCGCAGCCTTGCTTATTTATGCCAACCAACGAACAAAACCCCTGTTCAGGCCGCTGACGAGGACTTATGGATTTCAGACGGCACGGATGTCACTAAATTCTTATCAACTCAAGTGCCTTATATGCGCGAGCCGCTGGACTGTTTGGCGCGTCGCATTTATGAAGCGGTCATTGTTGTTGGGCCTGCTCGTTCAGGAAAGACCAAAGCTATGGTTGAGGGTTGGATTAACTACTCTGTTACTCAAGCTCCGGGCGATATGCTGCTGATTTACAGTACGAAGACAAAAGCGGCAGACATGAGCAAGGTCGATCTGGATCGTTGCTTTCATGCCACGCCGGGCATCGCAAAGTTAAAGACAGGGCGAAAATCAGACGACAATATTACATCCAAGAAATTCAAAAATGGCATGAACTTAAAGCTAGATTCAGCCACAGAAACCAGTTTATCAGCATCAACTTATCGCTATGCAGGTTGCACGGACTACGATCGGGCGGATGATTCTGTTGGTGAAGAGGGTTCTAAATTCGAACTCATGCTCATGCGCGTTCAAAATGCGAAATCATCCGGCATGGTGATGGCGGAATCTTCCCCTGGTCGCATCGTTCGTAACCCCAAGCCTATTGAAGAGCTTGCGCCTCATGAGGCACAGCCTTGTGGCGGTATCGCCTCGCTGTACAACCAAGGCGATAGACGTCGATTTTACTGGCAGTGCGATGATTGTGAAGCGTGGTTTAGGCCGGATTTTGAAACGCTAAAATGGGTTGATCATAAAGACCCGATGGAAGCCGCTAAAACCGCATGGGTAGAATGCCCGCGCTGTACTCACAGAATCAATGAATCACAAAAACAGGATAAAAACCTAAGCGGTGAATGGTTTCGAGAGGGGGCCATTACTCAACACGGTGAAGTGGTTGATGATGAAACTAAGGTCAGGACATCCAAATGGGCCACTTTTTGGTTTGAAGGTATTGTTGCAGCTTATGCAAGCTGGGAAAACCTAGTTTATCGCTACTTAAATGCGGACGCTCAATATCAAGACAGTGGTGATGAAGAGGCGCTAAAGTCATTTATCAACACCCGCATGGGTCGCTCTTATATCCTGCAATCTCGCGCTTTAGAAGTCGGGGCGCATGAGTTAATGCAGCGCGCACTGGATCATCCACGTAGTGTTGTTCCTAACGATGGTCGCTTTATCATCATGACCGTGGACGTACAAGGCGGTAAAGCTAACCCACGCTTTATTGTACAAGCTCACGTTTATGGCCTTGGTCTGCAGCGTTGGGTGATTGATCGCTTTGAGATACTCACCAACAAAAACCGCAATGGCGATCGCATTAATCCGGCAATTTATGCCGAGGATTGGGATCTGCTGATTGATGAGGTAATGAAAAAAATCTACCCGCTTGCCGATGGATCAGGTCGCGTGATGAAGCCTATTTTAACCTTATGTGATTCTGGAGGCTCGGCTGGCGAAAAAGAGGGTAAGCAAACCTCGGTTACCGATTTTGCTTACCAATTTTATAACCGGCTTAAATTGCAAGGCTTGGCGCATTTGTTCCGCTTAGTCAAAGGGGCAAGCCGAGATATAGAGCACTTGGTCAAAGAGAGCTATCCCGACAAGCGTAGCAAAATCGCTCACGGTGAAATCAAGCTGCTTTTACTGCATACCAACCGGCTGAAAAATCGTGTCACCGCAAGCTATTCGCGCCTTGAGTTCGGCTCGCGTTACTTTCACTTGCCCGGCTGGGCTGAGCGAACGTGGTTTGATGAACTTACCGCAGAATATATTGACGAGAAGGGCAACTGGGTTTGCCCAGCAAACACTCGAAACGAAAGCCTAGATTTGTGCGCCTATGCGGAAGCGGGGATGCATTATCTGGGTGGTGACGACATTGATTGGAATAATCCACCCGCATGGGCGTCACCTTGGCAGATCAACCCCAACGTTGTTGATGCTGACGTTAAGCCAGAATTTGAGCGCAAGCCACAACGCCGATATAACCATTCACAGAGTATTTACGGATGATTGAATTACCGACAAATAGAGAGCGACTGGCATGGTACGTTGCGGCAGAGCAAAAAATATTGATGCAGCAAGAAGTCACGACTGCTGAGGGGGAAAAGCTCACCTTGGCTAGCTTAGCAACGGTGCGGGCTGAAATAGAGCGCTTGACCCGCTTGATCGCTCAAGAGTCGCTAGGCGGTAGGCGAAGTATGATCAGGAGGAATTACCTTGAGTAATCCGCTAAACCTAATCGACCGAGTTGTCGCTGTCTTTAACCCCGAAAAGGGGTTGAAGCGGCTATACGACCGCTCACTACTGAACAAATATACCGCAGCCTTGCCAGTTGACCCGAAAACTAAGCAGAAACGTAAGTTTTCAAAGACCTCCGCGAATGAGCTGAACAAGGGCGCTAAAGCGATTTATGAGAGAGCCAGAGAGGGCGATGAAAACAACCCGTTCGTGACGGCCATTCTCGATGAACTATGCGCTAACGTGGTTGGTCCTAATGGGATCATGGTTGAGCCACAACCGCTCGATCATAAAGGCGAAGTACATATTGAGTTTGCTCAAGCAATCGCCAAGTGGTGGGAGCTGCACTCGCTGAAGCAAAACATTGATAATGAAACGTCTCGAAGCGAAACCGAGTGGCTAGCGTGTCGCACTTGGCTTCGTGATGGTGAAGTGTTTGGTCGAATGTACATGGGTTATCACCCACAAATCACCTATCCATCCAGCACGCCTTTTGCTATTCAGCCCTTTGAGCCGCAGTACATTCCGCGCCACATTACTGAGCCGGAAGGTGGATTAATTGAAGGGATAAAGCGCAATCGGTTTGGTCAAGCGGTTAGCTACTTGATTCAAAAAGATTCAATTGGCTTTGAATTTGCTGAGGTTGACGCTGATTTTATTTGCCACTTGAAGTTTACCCGCCGCTTACATCAAAACCGCGGCGTATCAATACTGCACTCAGTGCTCGATCTTATTTCTCGGCTTGAAAGCTACGACAACTCTGAAATGGTCAGCGCTGAGATAGCATCACGCTTTGCTTACTACATTAAGCGCGATCCTACGCTTGGTGGCGACACTGGTGATGCCTTTTCCCGCGGTGGTGACATCTTCCTCGGTATGGGCAACTCATTTGAGTTAGCTCCTGGTGAAGACGCTGGCGTTGTCGAATCGAATCGTAAAGAAGCAATGAGCGCACCGTTTAGAAGCGGACAGCAAAAGCTGGTTAGCAGCGCGGTTGGGGTGAATAACTCATCGGTCACACGAAATTATGACGGTGCCTATTCATCGAATCGCCAAGAGCTGGTTGATTCTTACGCTCGTTATCGCGTGTTGCAACGTAAGTTCGTGCTGAACTGGACGCGCCCGCAATATCGCACCGCGCTATCTATGGCAATTCTTAGCGGCGAGCTAAAAGTACCCGCGAGCGTCAACGCAGCCAGTGTGTACAACGCGATTTATCAAGCGCCTGTCATGCCATGGATTGATCCTAAGAAAGAGATGGATGGGATTGAGAAAGGCTCACGACTTGGCTTGTTCTCACTCAGTCAAGCGCAGCGTGAGCGCAACATCAACCCACTGGCAACGCGCAAAGAAATTCAAGCCGAACGCAAGCAGCTTAATGAAATGGGCATAATCAGCACCGCTGATCCTGCTCATAATCTTGCTCCTGCTGATCAGATTAAAACCAACGACAAAGGCGAGGGAGTTCTCGATGCCTAAACCCACTGATAAACGCTGGTACACGTTAACAAATGAAGCCGATGATAAGCCAGCACAGCTCTACATCCATGGCATTATTGGCAGTTACGATATTGCTGCTCTCGATCTAGTTGCTGCCCTGCAATCAATCGGTAACAAAGATATTAAAGTGCATATCCACACTCGCGGCGGTGGCGTTTACGAAGGCATTGCCATTCACAACGCCTTGAAAGCCCACAAAGGCAAAACCATCGGCGTTGTCGATGGGTTAGTCGCATCGATCGGCACTTATGTGTTGAGCGCATGTGATGTGCGCCAAATGCCGTCCAACACATCGATGATGATACACAATCCGCAGATCGGCGCGTGGGGTGAAGAAGATGACCTAGAAGCAGCGCTGCAGCAGTGGAAAAACTCGCGTGAGCTGATCTCTCAAGAATACGTAGAGCGATCAGGCGGCAAGAAAACGCTGGACGACTTTCTCGAAGCGATGAAAAAAGAGACGTGGTTCACCGCTGAAAAAGCCCTTGAGTGGGGATTGGTTGATGAAGTGACCGACCCCGTTGATTTAACCAACTGCTTTACCGAAGACGATGCGAAAGACATCGCAAAATTTAAAAATGTGCCTGAATCCTTGCTCAATGCGCTGCCTCCTGAGCAGTCCAATGAAGCACCAAGCGAGCCAGAACCAAGCACGCCAACCAATCATTCAACCAGTGAACAGGTAAGCGACATGCCGAAACCATTAACACCAGAAGAGCTGCAAAACGCAGTAAAAGCCGAAAACAAGCGTCAAGCTGATATTCGCGCGTTATGCGCTCTGCACAAAGTAAGCGATGAGCTGACCAACCAAATGTTGAGTGACATTGAATGCTCGCTCGATAAGGCGTCAGCTAAGATTTTAGAAAACCTCGGCGATCAAAGCGCAACAGGTCAACGAAAACCAGATGCCAACTTAACAGCCATGCATATGCGTGTTGGCAATGGCGATCACGTCAAAGCTGAGCTGCAAAATGCGCTAAATGCGCGCGCAGGCGTTGAAGATCTGGATCAGAAAAACTCGTTTGCACACGAGTCGCTGCTAAATATGGCACGGTTTAGTATCGGCGTGAACGCAGGTACTGGCTTAACTAAGAACGAGTTAGTCAACCGAGCGTTTAACAGTGGTGATTTTGGCGACATTATTACTGAAAGTATTCGCACGGTAATGCGCGATGAAACCAAAGTTCGCGCACCGCTTTGGCGAGAGCTGGCGAACGTGGAAAACCTCAGCGATTTTCGTGAAACCGAATTAGTGATGGTGAACGATGCGCCTGATCTGATGGCCGTTGGCGAAGATGGCGAGTACAAATCAGCAATCCTGAAAGGTAGCGGTGAGCGTATTCAGCTAGCAACGTTTGGTCGTGCGATTCAGTTTACTCGCCAAGCCATCATCAATGACGAAATCGGCTTGATCGCCAAAGTGCCACGCAAGTTTATGCAAGCAGGCTACCGCCTATCGGACAAGCTGATGTTTAACGCGATTCTTAGCGGCAAAATGGGCGATGGCAAATCAGTATTCCAAGCAGCGCCAAGCGCTGATAAGTGGGGGAACCTTGTTGAAAACATCCCCGCTGGCGATTATGCCGCGCTGATCATGGCGCTGCATAAAGTGTTTGCCACTGCGACTAGTGTGCCGTTTAGTGGTGATAAAGATGGCGGCGGTGATGCGCTAGATCTTCGCGGTGAAATTCTAATGGCTCATCCCGATCACGCCTCCATGCTTGAAGCGGTATTGAATACTGCAAGCAAGCCGGACAGCTTTAACCCAGCTTACAAGAAGTTCAAAAAAGTCATTGAAACCGCGCGCTTAACAGGTATCAACGGCGCTATTGCTCTGACATCGAAAGATTTTGATTCGATTGTGATGGGCTTTTTGGACGGGCAGCAAGATCCGTGGTTAGAAACGGGTGACGGCTGGACCAGCGATGGTGCGAAATTCCGGATTACTTACGATATTTCCTCTAAAGTGATCGATCGCCGCGGCATTGCCAAAGCAACCTTTAAGTAAGCTGGCAACAATCAAACCAAGGGTGAGCACGTCTCGCCCTTTTGTTTATATAGATGAAATTGGTGATAACGATGCGCTATAGCGACGGTAAAAAAATTGCAGTGATCGCCCCAACGGGCGGCTTTAAAAAAGATATTCCTTGTTTAGTAGGCAGTTTGTTGGTTGTACCAACGCAAACCATTAAGGCAGGTGAAGTGGTGACATGTCATATTGATGGTCACTTTGATGGACCGATAAAAGCTGGGGATATCCCGACATTTAAATGTGATGCGGCTTATTTTGACGCGGGCGAATTCACTAAGACTAAGCCCACGAAAAAAGACGCAGTCGCGCAGCCAGTTGGCGTGTTTGTCGATGGCGGCGTGCTGTTGACGGGCGCAGTGATCACTGAGTTTGTTGCCTGATGAGCAGTCCATTTAACCATGCTCGGAGTTTACTCCGGGCATCTATCGCAGATTGCTTTGGGCATTCCATTCTTGTGACGACAAAAGAAGGCAATCAGCGAGAGATAAATGGTTACATTCGCCGCGCTAAGCGAGGGGAGCTTACTGTTTATCGGCTCTTTACTGCTGATAGCCTGCCAGAGCAATGTTCAACGATTTATGATCAAGAGCGGTTCATGCTGGTTTATGAGCAGCCTGTTAAATCGACCGGAACCGACAGCCAGATCACCCTTGAATATGCGATGGTGAAGATGGGGAGTGGAGCGCGCAAAGATGGCTGGTCAGAGTATAACTAACAACAATCGCTTGTTGATGGACACTGAGTTTATCCAGAAGTACGAAGCTTTCAAAGATGAGATCCCCAAGGCAGTTCAACGGGCGGCAGCGCTAACGAATCGCTGGTTAAGAGCCGTTAGCATGGCTGAACTTGGTTACGAGTTGAAAATTGACAACAAAGCATTGCGATCTCGATTCCGTCAATACAAAAAAGGCCGCATTTCGAAGCTTTGGATCGGTGTGAATGAAATTGGCGTGCATCGCACGGGTAAGCCCATTCAAAATAAGCTTGGCGTGCGGGTGGGCAGCGAGTTCTATGAAGGAGCGTTTATCTCATCAATGAACAGCGATGAGGCGCTTGTATTTCGCAGAACTAGTAAGCAAAGAAAAAGCATTGAGCTCGTGACTGTGGATATTTCAGACGATGCTGAATCCATTGTGAACAACTATCTGCCCGATATTAATCGTAAGTTTGAGGAGTTTTTCCATCGTGAATTCAAACACGTTCTTTCGCTCGCCGCGTGATTGGGTGAAATTAGTCATTGAGCACTTAGAAAGCGCTCTCAATGTTACGATTAAATCAACTTATACACGTAGCCAAACTGAGCTATCCGAAACGCGGATCAGCTATTTGGTTGGCGAGGCTGAGCCAGTTTTGGGCTACGCGAACGATGGTCGAAACGCGCATGATATTGAGCTGAGATTTCTGATTGAAGTTCCGACATCGATTGATGATTTTGATCTCGAAGCGCTCGATGCCTCAACGCGATTGGACCGAGAATTATCAAGCCGAGTCATTGCATTTGATGATACGGATGAGGCTATTGTGGTTTCGAACCTCCCTAATCGCTTTCAGCCTGATCACGGTGTGTTTTCTCGCGTTGTGACCATGCGACAAAGAATTCGCATGGGTCCTATCGATGAAGAACATGCCGAGCTTGTGGGAGTAAACACCAATGAATGCAATCAAGCGCATTCTTGCGTTGGAGAATGAGCTACGCGCAGTACGTGAAGAGCTAGCCGAAACCAACCGCCGATTAGCCAATATCATTCGTCTTGGAGTCGTTGAAAGCGCTCATGAGCGGTCGGTCAATGTTAAAACAGGTACGAATCTCGCCAAGAACGTGCCTTTTTTTGTGCCTGCCGCGGGGCGAGTGCGTCATTACCGACGCCCAACGGTCGGCGAGCAGTGCATTTTAATTAACATCGGTGACGGTGATAACTTAAATAATGCAGTGTCACTAATGGGCTTACGCTCTAACCAATTTCCTTTCCCTACGCTGGAAGAAAACGAAGTCATGACGGATTACGGCGGTGGCATGACCGAGCTGTATAACCTTGATAACGGCTCGATCACTTGTCATTACCCCGGCGGAATGTTCTTAAATGCAGATTTAACCCATGTCGGCAACCAAGAGCACACGGGCAACACGAACCGCACTGGCGATAGCATTTTCACAGGTAACTTAATTAATACCGGAGCCTTTAATCACCAGGGTGCGTTTGCTGTATCTGGCGGAGCGGGCGGAGGCGCGGCAACATTCGCTGGCTCAATGGAGGTTTCTGACGGCGATGTCATTGTCGATGGCTATAGCGTGAAGCTGCATTACCACGTTGATTCAAAAGGCGGCAATACCAGCGAGGCTAAATCATGATTAAGCATATCCTAGCTATCGATCAAGAGACAGGGCGAACATTAACGGGGCTCGATGCGCTTAGCTGTCGGATTAAGCGCGTGTTAACGACTCAAGTTGGCTCCCGCGTAAAGCGCAGAAATATCGGCAATCGAGCGATTAACCGATTAGGAAAAAACCAGAACCCATCCGAAGCGCTGATTGTGCAAAACCTCTCCATCGAGGCGCTAACCAACGCTAATAATCAACTTACTGGATTAACAGTGGAGCAGTGCCAAGCCACACCGACTGCAAGTGGCTTGGCCGTGAGCGTGATAGGTAAGTGGAACGGTGAAGCTATTCGAACGAGTGTGACGATATGACAGATAATCGCCCTAAAGCATTTCAAGAGCCAGATTTTGAGACGCTGCTTAACGAATACATTAATTTCGCAGTTGAACATTGCGCGGCTAGTGATAAAGAAAAAGCCGTTTATTTGCAAGAGGCGCTAACCAACGACGGTGAATTGTTAGCGCAAGTCTTGCAGGCGTTAGTATTGAAGTACATTGCCGATACACGCGAGAAAAACTATTGGGCGTTGCAGATGTTTCGTAAGTTCGTGACAGAGAGCGACATGGTGGATTTGTTGGCGCTGCAGTACAACTTGAAGCGCCAAGTTTTACAACCCGCTGATACGTCAGTTTTTCCGCCCAAACCTGCAGTACTTGAGTCTAATGACGATCTCTTAAGACGGTTCGATTTAGCGCCTTATCAGTTTCACACCACGGGAACACGGTCCGGTTATCGCTTCCACGCATTAACTTTAGACGAAAGGCCGATGATCAAGATTGAGTCTGACACCGATGCTGTAGTTGTGCGTTACGAATTCCCCAAGACCGCTCAACCCGCTCTTGTAAAAGATGCGCAAGCCAGAATGACGGAGCCGAATTCGGGCAAAGTGACCGTTGCTATTTTGAGCCGAGAGACGCCCAATGGCGTTCCGAGCGCCGCTCTACTTGAGCGGGCTAGCAAGTATTTAAATCGCGATGATATTGCTCAAGAAAGTGATGAAATCACGACCAAGGCCGCAAGGCTTAAGCCTTACAAAATCAATGTAGTTCTTTATACCGGGGCAGATCCTAATAATCACATTGCTCATTCGGATGCCCGCAAAGCTGCTGATGTGTTTGTTGAGCGTAAACACCGACTAGGGTCAATGATCGATGTTGAAGAAATAGGGCATGAGTTCTATAAGCTGGGTGTTAAGCGCGTGAAAGTGTTGGAGCCAGTGGGTGATGTCATCTGCAACTGGGATGAAGCGCCACATTGCACTGAGGTGACCATTGATGTCAGAGCCGAATGAGTTCATTAGTGTACAGCCAGACAACCGAACCCTCATCGAAGAATCATTGGAATACGCATGGGACAGGATACTTAAACAGTCAACCAGCCCGTACCCCGATCTAAAAAACCCGATGCTCACACCAGATGAATTTGTTGTCTTATTGGCCAGTGAGCGCGGAGTTGCGGATTGGCAGCCCGTTGACACGGAATTACATCAGCGCAGGACGGTGGATAAAGCCTTTGAAATACACAGCAAGGCAGGCACAAGAGCCGGTCTTGTTTCTGCAGTCCGAGCCGTTGGTTATGATGCGGATATTCAAGCTGGACACAAGCTCAAAGATCCAATCCCTTACCACGTTGAAATTCTCGCTTGGCGAGAACCTAGCGATGTTGTCGATGAGAAAAAAATAGCGCGGCTCGTAAGCAGAATTAACGCATATAAGTCAGAAAGAGACACGATTGAAGTTGCGATGACATTTGCGACCTTTGTCTCGCTGCAAGCTAAATCGGCAGCCCCTAGAAGCATCGGGATTACAGGAATCTCAGGTCGAATGCAGGCAATGCCTCAGCCTGAGGCTTTCGGCTCTTGTCATGCATCAATGGCGGGGCACTCGGTGTCACTATCTTCGATCAGCGCTACGGCAGAAATTCAGCAATACAGTGCGTCAGCCCGTATTGCGGTTCGGCAGAGCGCAATTGGCAAGTCGCTATCAGTCAAACAATACAACGCAAGAGCCAAACTATGAGTACGAACGAGGGTTACGCAGTAACTATAACGGCGCATGGGCTATCCGAGCTTATTAGTGCGAAAGAGCAGGGAATGAAAGGCAGGATCAAATGGATATCCTTTGGCGACCGAGCATACACGCCAAGCGTTAATCAGCGCCGATTACAGAATGAAATCGATAGAGCCACAATCTCCGAATACGTTGATGTTGGAACTTCAGCGCTAAAAATGACAGCAAAAGTTGAGAGCGGAAACGAGTATGCAGTAAGAGAGATCGGCTTTTGGCTAGATACAGGAACGCTGCTTGGCGTTATTTCTGTGCCGAACAAAATACTCAACTACAAGACTGCAACAACATCTCTCATACAGATCTTTACGCTTGATCTCTCTGTTTTGCCGTCCAGCTCTGTCGAAGTCGTCGTTGGCATAGAAAACTTAAACATTTTAATCGACACGCAAATGATGAGCGATGCAGTTGCATTTTGTCGCTCTGAATTAACACAAACTAAGCAACTGTTCGCTCACCTAAAGCTAAGCGAGCAAGTGCAAAAAATGGAGCTAAGCAATGGCTGATATTCTCACCGAGCTGCAAGAACTCAAGAAAGCTACACAACAACAGACAGCAGCGTCGCAAGAAATAGCGGCGTATCACAATGACGCCGTCAAAAAAGTTGAGCATGCATCAAGCACGGCAATCGCACGCGCTGAATCAAAATTCAACCAAAGCGTAACAGAGCTAACAGCTCACGCAATCGAAGGCCACAAAAAAGCCATCGAGGACGCATCCGGCGGACGCAATACTATCCTTGTTGACGATCAAGGCAATCCGAACATTATGGTTCGCATCCCTCGATTTAATTATCAGGATATTAATGCGGCCATTCTTGCCAAGCACGGTATTGATCTTAATCTTGGCGAAGGCACGCCAACCATGTTTTTAACCAATGGCAACCCACGCGGCGAAGTGCTGATTGCTAAATACCTCGCGTCATCTGGCAAAAACGGCGGTTGCTCGGTGGTTGGCGGTGTTCAGCCTCGTACATCTGTGGATTACGATGCCGCCAAAGCACTTTGCGAAAACAAGGGTGCGGGGTGGCACATGATGTCTATCCACGAGTGGGCAGCTATTGCGCTATGGTCGCTCGCTAATGACACGGTGCCACGAGGTAACACAAACTTCGGTCGATCACATGAAAATCGACTTGAAACAGCGCGTCGTGTCGACAACGGAACTCCAGGTGATGCAAGCGGTGCAGCCAGAACAGATACAGGTAAAGGCCCCATAGCCTGGGCGCATGATCATAGTGTTTGGGGTGTACAAGATTTGGTCGGCAACGTGTGGGAATGGCTTGATCAAATGATGCTCAAAAACGGGCAAATCATCACAACTCTTGATAATAATCCGTCAATTGCGGAAGTGAACTGGCATAAACACGGTGCTTATTTCGACTCTCCAAGCGACAGTATGAGCGGAACTGGTGATATTGGATCCCCGATTTTAAGTAACTCAATCACGAAGCGAAATGGTCCTCTTGATGATGATAGTCATGATTATCCACATATGAGTTCGTCCAATTGGGCGGGTATTACTAAATTTACGACATATCAAAAAATTGAGCTTTTGCGTCGATTATTAATTGAATCCGAAGTATCTAACGCTCTGAGTGGCGGTATCTGGGTTCGAAATTATGGTGAACGATTTCCGCGTCGTGGAGGTGGTTGGTTCGATGGATCGCGGGCTGGTCTGGGAGCGCTCTACTTGCAATATAATCGTTCGAACTCGCTCAGCACACTTGGTTTTCGCCCCTCGTTCTTTGCGTAATTGATCACTGAATCTTTGAACAGCGCACGATAGTGCGATTTTTCATAACTAAGAAATTCCGGAGGCGAAATGTTTAACTACATTTTCAAAGGCGAGACATACACAGATACAAGTCGCGAATTCATGCTTAGCATTGGCATGGATGCGGAGCAGATTGAATCTGTTTTATCTCAGCAGCAGTACGAAGCACAGCAGAACGTAGAGTTGCGTCAACAAGCTTACAAGCGCGAAAGCGATCCGCTTTATATTGAGTGGCAATTTGAGCTTGAGAGCAAAAACCCCGAGTCTGATATCTACAAACAGGCTTGGATGGATAAAGTTAGCGAAATCAAAGTAAGGTTTCCAATTCCGCAATAACAACAAACCCGCCACGGCGGGTTTTTTATTGGAGCTAGCCAATGGCAAAACCGCAAAAGCCCATTGCACAGGATTACGTAGTGCTGCAACCCTTTCGACTGAACGGGGTATGGGTTCATCCTGAAGGCAACAAAACCATTCCGCTTTTACCATCACAGGCCGCGATGCTGCTGCTCAATGGCAAAGTGGGCAAACCCGCAATCAAAGCGAATGACGCTAAAAAAGAGGGCAAATAATGCTTTCACCGATCAATGACTTTGAACTCAATGGCGTTGAAGTCAAAACGATTGAGCCATTACCGAGCATGGGGCCGCTTGCGCTGCAGGTGGTTCATTTAACCGGCACCGCGCCAAACAAGAACGCAGCCATTGCTTATAACGAAGCAACGCGGCTTTGGAACTACTCGCACGCTATGATGATGCTCGATAGCACAGGTGAGCGAGCGGGTACGCTGCCCAACTTGGTGCGCTATTTACTCGAGTATGTTAAGTGTATCGTTTACGTTACTGTTGTCGAAGATACTGGCGTTGTTGCCGCTACGGAAGCCAATGTGATCGGCGGTATTGATAGCACAACGGGCGCAGTCACTGGCTTGCAAACCATCAAAGCATGCGCTGAAACGCCCACTATCATTGCTGCCCCCGGCTTTAACTCAAAAGCACTCGGTCAAGCGTTGGCGCTTATTGGTCGCGATGTGCGCTGCCGCCCCGTCCTTGATGGCCCAAATACCAACGATATGGCCGCTGCTGAATTTGCTGCCGAATTTGGCGCAGAGGGGACCGGTGAAGATAAGCTTTGTATTATCGACCCTTGGTTCTTAAAAACTTACGATGGCGCTCAGGTGTTAATGCCCGCCTCCATTGCTCTGGTTGCTGCTATGGCATCAGTCGAGGGCTATGAGAGCCCACAAAACCGCGCGGTGCTGTGTGATGAAACATCACGCAACGTGACTTACAAAATCAACGATAAAACGACGCAAGCCAACTTTTTGAATAAGCACGGCGTGGTGACGATTGCACGCACACGCATGGGCGGCTATTCAATCATCGGCAACCGAACCAACACTGGGCGATTTATCAGTCACGTAGGTCTGGAAGATCTTATGGCGCGCAAGCTCGAAGAAACAAGCCAACCCCTAATGGGCAAGCAACTTACCGAAGCCTTTATGACTCAAGTGATTGACCGACTAACGAACTGGGGACAAAACCTAGTCGCTCAAGAAGTCATTCCGGTGTTCAAAGCGTTTCTTCATCCTGACAAGAACAATCTTGAGAATTACACCTCAGGGCGCTGGTTCTTGTGCGTTAACTACGGTCGCTACTCTCCGAATGAGCACATGGTGTACGAGATGAGCGTTGATAATGGCTTAATTGAAGCATGGCTAGAGGAGGTCGTTAATGGCTGATCGTATTCGCATGCGACTGACGGCACTGGTTGAATCTGTGCCGCTCATGAATGAAATCGTTGATTTCACCCCGCCTGACATTAAAAGTAAAGTTGCCAATAACGAAGGTAGCTTTGTGATGTCTGAAGATGTTGTTGGCTTTGAAGCGCTCAAGTGGACGTTAAAAGTCCACGGCGATCACCGCGCTCTACAAAATGCGCTGGGCAAGTTCTTTATGGATAACGCTCAGGTCAACATTACTGAGCAAGGCAAGCATACCGATGGTGTGAAATACAAAGAAGAGTTTTCATTGTATGGACCGATCACCAACATCAAGAAAGAACCGGCCAAAATGGGCGAAAAGCCAACGGTAACCATTGAAGGTACCTGCAAAGCTTATAAGCTCACTGACACTGGTACCGTGGTTCACGATATCAATATTGATACCGGACAAACCATCGTTGGCGGCGCTGACTTGATGAGTCTAGCGGGAATTTAATCCTCAAATAACTAATGAGGCCTCTCCATTGTGAGAGGTCTTTTTTTGGAGCATCACAATGAAAAAAATCAGTATTCTTAAGTTTTTCACCGCAAACGCAGAGCAAAGCAAGGCCCTAGAAGCAAAGCTAATCGAGTTTCGAAAGCAGCTAAAGCAGATCACAACCGATGACAGCGAAAGTGAAATTGAAGCCCTGCAAAACGAGATAGACCGCGCCCAAAAAGAAGCGGACGCACTTAGAACCGTGCAACTTAAAACTATCTCAACCGCCGGATTTAAAGCATTACCGCACATTAAGTTATCTTCAATGTCTGCAAAGCAGGAGTTTGAGCAACGAAAAGCACTCATCTTACTCTGTGCGGATATTACTGAAGCTAAATTTAACACGCTTCATGCGCCTGATTTTATTCAACTCTATGAAGATATTGTAGACATCATTCTTAAGCCTAGTGATGAACTGAAAGGCGAAAAACTTAGCGGCTCTAGCTTTGAGTTTGACTTGCTTGAACCGTTTGAGAACGAAGCGGGCGAGAAGTTTACTCGAATCAAGTTCCAAGTGCCCAAAGTGGCCCACTCTCAAGCATTGGCAGATATTGAAGACGATGAAGAGCGTGAAGACTTCATGTTTCGTGTCGTCACTGGCTTACAGAAAGAAGACTTTAAGTACCTTTCGCTTAATGACTACTTAGCGCTAAAACCGCAGGTGGGCGCTTTTTTTCAACAATCGGCGGCATTCTTTCGTCCCGGGATGTTGAATCTCTGATCGATCTCGTTCCAATGCATCGCAATACGTCTGAGTCTGAGCTTCTTCAGTGGAGCCAAGATGTTGCGGTGCGTCGTTATGAGTTGATTTTATCAAAACTCGGAGCGCGCAATGTCTGAGAAAATCAGCTTAATACTTGATACCACTGTCAAGGGTATCGAGGATATTACTTCTACTACATCAGCTGCAGAGCGCCTGACTGCCGCAATAGAAACGCAGCGAGGCGAGGTGATCAGCCTTAATTCTCAACTTAAAAAAGTGGAGGGTTATCAGTCTGCTATCAAGCGCATGGAAAAGCTGAGAGAGCAGTCAAAACAAGCTGAAACCTCGGTGGGCGAACTTGGCCGAAAGTTAGAAGAGAGCCGCGCGCGCACAAACAATCTAAAAGTCGCACAAAGCCAGACACAAGCCGAAATTCGTGGACTGAACAATCAACTCAAGAGCGCATCAGGTGAAGGTGCGGTTCAGCTGCAAAATAGGCTACATCAAGCTCAAAACCGTCTAGAGTCGCTTAACCTTGAGATGCACCAAGGCAAGGTCAAAACCTCAGAGCTTAACTCTGCATATAAAAAAGCCAATCAACGCGTTACTGAGCTTAACAATAAAAAGGACCAGCAACGCAATAAGCTACGCGGGCTTGGCGCGGAGCTAAAAGCCTCTGGTATTAACACAAAGCGCCTAGGTGATGAACAGCAACGACTAGAAAAGCAAGCAGATAAAGCAACTTCGGCCATTGCTCGGCAAAATGCCCGCATGAAAGAGATGCAATCAATCCAGTCTCGGATTGACACTCGTAATGCAAAGTTAGGCGAAATTAGAAGCGAAGCGACTTCACTTGCTGTGGCTGCCGCACCAGTGGCCGCCACGCTATGGAGCGCGGTTAAAAATGAGTCGTCTTTTGCTGATGTGACCAAAGTTGTTGATATGTCACCAGAAGAAGCGGTGGCAATGAGGCAGTGGTCACTAAAAACCTCATCATCAAAAGAGGGCGGCGGCTTAAGCGCTAACGATATCAACGCAATGCTGGCCGCGGGCGGTCGCTCCGGTATCAAAGACTTAAACGATTTACAAAACTTCGTTTTAGATTCAACAATGATGGGCGTCGCTTTCGACATGGAAGCGTCACAAGCAGGGAAAACACTATCCGACTTTAAAGCAGCGTTAAACCTAGATCAGCAAAGTGCGCTCTCTCTGGCTGGTATGATCAATTACATGGCCGCTGACTCCAATATGGACCCCAAGCAGCTTGCATCGGTGATGGCTAGAGAGGGAGCCACAGCGAAGCTGGCTGGCTTTTCTAATAACGACGCAGCAGCGCTGGCGACCACGATGATCGCGACAGGGATGAGTGAAGAACGAGTGTCCACCGCTGTTAAGAATATCTCTGGACGATTAACGCTTGGCGACGCTGCCTCAGGAAATCAGAAAAAAGCACTATCAGCCATTGGCTTTGATGCTGGCTCATTAGCGGCATCAATGCAAGATGATGCAGCTGGAAGCTTACTTGAAGTATTGGACGCGATTAAAGCTGCACCGCTTGAAGAACAAAGCGCCCTGATCTCTCAAATTTTTGGCGAAGAGGTGAAAGGTGCGGTTGCGGCTTTGGCTGGCAATACGGGCGAATTCGTTCGATTACGTAAGCTCGCTAACGAATCTGAAGAAGTTCACTTGAACTCGTTGAAAAAAGAGTTTCAAACACGATTAGACACAAGTGAAGTCGGAATTCAAATATTTATCAATAAGTTGAGCAGATTAAGCACAATAATTGGCACCGCAATTTTACCCGCATTGAACTGGGCACTGAAACCGCTGGGTGAGGGCGTTGACATGCTCAGCAATTTTGCTGAAGCAAATCAAGGCGTCACCGCCGCTGTTGGCATTGGTATTGCTGCCTTTGTTGCGCTCAAAGGCGCAATGCTAGCAGGCAAAGCGGCATCATTAATTTTTGGCAATACGCTTGATAAGGGACGGTTGTTTCGAAAAGGCTTAAACAGAGAGACGAATGAAAGTGGTCGCGCGGCTCAGTTTGCGGCCCGACAATTTAGCCGGCTAAATCAAACTTTAATGGCCTCGGGTCGGGGAGGCATGGGCCGGGGGGGAATGCGAGGTGCTGGGCGACGTCGATCAGTCGCTAGCAATCGCCCCGCGCTTCATCGCTCTCGTTCTCGAAACCCTCTTGCTAAGGCTTATAACTTTGCTTCTTCCGCAATGACTGCGAGATCACACGCGCTACCCATGTCGCTTGCGGGTGGCGCTTTAGCGATGATGCCTGTTCCTGCGTTAGCACAAGATGCAGTCGATATCGGCGGTGATATCGCAAAAGGTGGGTTGGGGCGATTCTTGCGACCGCTTTCCATTGCGATGTCAGCAACTAACATGGCGAGTGCATTGGTCGATGGCGATAAAAAAACAGCGATCGAGGAAGGCGGTGGATTACTAGGTGGGCTTGGCGGAGCAAGCCTTGGCGCAGCAATCGGGACTGCCATCTTACCGGGTATTGGTACGGTTGTCGGCGGACTTGCTGGATCGTTGGTTGGGGATTATGCCGGAGGGTGGTTTGGTGGCTGGGTTGGCGAGAAGCTTACTAAGAGCGAAAAGTCTAGCGAAAGCGAGCTAAAGCTAAACACTTACGCGAGAACCGATGGGTTTACTAGCGAAAACAAAGAGAGAAATCATCAACTCAATGAGACAGTGCAAGGCTCGGATAACCCCGCCAATGAGAACAGCCTTAACATTGTAAACAGGCAGCTCACAAAAGATGAAGAAACCCAAAACTCAATCGTGAATACTCAAAGTGAGAGCGAGCGAAATTTAAATTCTTACGTGAGAGTCGATGAGTTTAATAGCGATCGAAAGGAGAAAAATCAACTCACAGAGGTGGCTAAGATATCAAGCATACTTGATGAACGAGCCGCATTTTCAGAAAAGCCGCTCTCATGGCAGGGCGGATCATTTAGCTGGCTAATGGGTGAGCCTCAAGACCGCTTGACCAGCTCCGATACTGTCAGGGAGAGAATTGAAGAGAAAGAGAAAAAGGAATCAATTGCTCGATCACAACCCCCGATACAGATCGGCGCTCCGAAAATTCAAATCAATGCAGCATCAGGTATGGATGAAAAGCAATTAGCTTTGCTGGTTGCTCAGCAGGTTTCTGATGCACTGCAAAGAGAGCTGGGCATGGCTGGACTGTCCATTGATGAATCACTATCCATATCAGCAATCGACAGGAGCTAACAAATGCACCACTTAGTGATCGGTGAATTCGTCTTTTCTATGGGGGATAAAACCCCCATAAGCAAAATGGAGCGAGTCAGCAATGGCGCTTATTCTGAGGTTTCCGTGATCGATGGCAGCAAGTCTGAGTTTACGGGTAGGCCGTTCGATACGATTGATATTTCTGCAAAATGGACCCGCTACGGCGCAGCTAAAAATGCCGCATCATTGCGCGACCTATTGTTAGAACCCCAACAAGTCAGTGATGGCCAAGGGTTTAACTTGGGTAAATGGACCATTAAGCAAATCAAAGAAGGCCGATCAGAGTTAGTTCATGATGGTCGAGCGATGGTGACGGAAGTGAGCTTGCAATTGATGGAGTTTCGTTAATGAGAGTAATAGCGAAAGCGGGTGGGCTAATTGCCGATCTGCTTTTTCAGCATTTAGGGCACGATGGCGATCGAGTCGAATCGGAGTTTTATCGACTCAATCCGCACGTTCGTGGAGACACGTTTTCTCACGATTGCACCGTCATTCTACCAGAACAAACAGTTAATCAGCGCTCGATAAGCGCAACACGGAGTTGGGATTAATGCTAAAACTTGAAGGTAAAAACGCTGAACTGATGATGGAGCTGCTAAAGACATGGCAGCTTACCGATGCGAACGGCGTTGAGGGAGACTCTCTCACGCTCTCCATTTTCTCTGAAGACGTCGATGGCATCCCTCAGAAGGGAGAAAAGTACAAGGTTTATTTAGACGACGTATATCGAGACGAGTTTCAGATTTCTAAGCGTTCATTAAGCTTGTCGTCACGTGAGCTTCGCCTGATTTTAAGCGTTGCCCCGTTTAGTGTCACAGACGATACCGAATATCGGGCAAAGCGCTCAGCCAGTTGGAATGACGCAACGATCTATGAAATTGTTTCTGACTGTGTGGCCCCACATGGGTTCTCTGTTTTTGTTCATCCTAAATTACAAAATATTAAAATCGAGCATGTCGATCGCACTGATGAGAGCGCCCCTGCTTTTATTCGCCGTTTAGCTAAACAGTTCGATGCGATTTCCAAGATTGTTGAAGATAGGTATGTCATTGCGCCCAAGGGCGAGACAAGAAGTGCCAGCGGCAAGAATATTGAAACAATTACGCTGTCACATCTTGATGTTAATAAGGGCGTGCCATCTGAATTTGTGAACGTTGACATTGATCTTGACGGACGTGACGAGTTCAACGGTGTAAGAGCATCATACTTGACTACTGAAAGCGGAGATCGAATAGAGGTGATGGTTGGTGAGCGACCGTTTAAATTGATCGGTCGAGACTATCAGTCGGAAGCTGAAGCAGAGCAGGCATGCAACACAGAATTAAGACGCATACAGCGAGAGGGCAGAAAATTAACGATTACCGCCCCGCCTAATCCTCTAGCATTTGCCGAGGGAATTGCTGTTTTAGATGCGTCATTTCCTCGGGCATTTCAGGGTGAATGCTCGATTGATTCGGTGACTTTTACTGGCAGAGGCAGACAGCCTAGCAGCATGACCATTCAAGCAACAGCATTAGGGAGTGAGTAATGGGTATTCGTTTGAATTACAAGGTGCATTCGCAATTTACGGTGGCACTAAAAATCTCTGATACTCAAGTGCGTAAATACTTGCGCGACCCCATGGTTAGGCAGCTAAAAGATGTACGAAGTTCTTTATATCTTCGTTTTAATGCAGCAAGAACAGGCGGCACTTGGTGGTTATATCAATATAAAAATGGTGAGCAAGTTCCGCATCGCATCGGCACATATCCAGCGACACAAGCAAAAGACATCATGGACTTAGTTAGCGCAACGACGGTTCAGATCGCTAAAAGCAACGTTGTTAACTTTAGGCGATTTGAGACGGTTGATCAGCTGATTGACTGGCATGTGACGAGGCAGTTTAAGCTGGGGAAGTCCTCAAAGGAGCGTTTGGCAAACATCAAGAGCATGGCAAATCGACACTTAATGGGTATCTTTCACGGTGAGCCGATCATGACAATTGACGCCGAATTGATTGATGAAGAGCTTATTCAGCCAATGTTTGAGAGCGGCCTATCTTTAAGCTACGTAAAAGCGATGTTTAATTTACTCAAGTCTGCATACACGACAGCCAAAAGATTAAAGCACATTAGTGTTAACCCGCTGGCTGATGTCCACTTTCGTGACTTTTTCCCTGATAATTTTTCAATCACAAAAGCTCAGGTTCGCGAATGCCGCTTATCGACAGATCAAGTTCCAGACGCATTGAGGGCATTAGACTTTGCTGATAATCCAACTCGCTTGCTTGTGATGATGATGCTTGGCCATGGCTCACGTATTGGAGAAACTCGCAAAGCAAAATGGTCCAATGTGAGCTTTACAATGAAGTGCTGGACAATCCCAAGTGGCGATACAAAAACGCGACAAACCATGGTTTACCCACTATCTGATCCAATGATTGAGCTATTGCAATCATACAAGCAATGGCAAACGGGACTAGGATATAAGGGCGAGTATTTATTCCCGAGTGATTTACGCTCTGGTTCATGCATCTACGGTGCGCTAGCTAGCCAGTTAGTTAAGTCAGTTTCGAATGCCGCATGGAGTGGGCATGACCTACGAAAAAGGGCTCGTTCAATTTGGGCTGATATTGGCATCGATTACATGGTTGCAGAGACGCTATTGAATCATGCCAAAGGCAAGTTAGATCTTGCTTATATTCATACTCACATTGAACTGCAGAAAAAAGAAGCCATTTCTCGCTATCACGAGTGGCTAAAAAGCTGCTGGCGAACCTGTTTTAGACCTGTCTCAATAGATCAAGAGATCATCAAAAAGGCTATTTAGATCAATTCAATAGCTCACATCAAATATAAATCTAAGCGGATGATAATTAGATGTCGTTTTTATGCCAAAATGAGCCAATAAACGAGGCTCTTATAACCGCAGCGCGCTCAGTACCACACCAAGTTGCGCGTATCAAACTAAGCAAGACTCAGTTGAGAGTGTTGCACTCGATTCGTCACGGTGAAAGCGTTACAGCATCACAAATAGCAAGCAGACTGGATCTTTCTGATAGTTGGGCAAGCACTCTTCTGAAAGAATTAAACCGAAAATTGTTTTTAGAGAGACGAGGGTGCATACGTCAATGCGGAGGTGTTGAGTTTGCTTATTCTCTCTGTTCTTCCCTTCATTGCTAGAGGCAAAAGGTACTTTCCAGCCCTAATCCCATGCAAACGATGCCAACTCACGGGAAATAAAAATTTTCCAAAGTTATAGGTCACCACCACCAAGAAGGTAGTGAATGCCTATTCTTATTGTTGAATTGTTATGCGTGATGCGTAACGCTAAATTAGATTGTAAAGAGAGCATAAGTTTGTTATTAACGTATTACCTTGCAAGTAGTGCATTTACGGATGGTAGAATTGACTAGAGCTAGGAATATTAATACAGGAATGATTGAAGAAGCCTTTCAGTTAAATCGATATGAAAATGTTAATGTTATTCCTAAAGGATTATATGAATGTCCAAATATGCGTTGTCGATATCCAGCATCTCCATGGGCTGTTAATACTAAAAAGCGTTCCCCAGCGTTTCAGTATAAAAAGCATCATGCTGAAGGTTGTCATTACGAGACAATGACTGGCAGAGAGAAGAACATTAATGGTGGGGCAGGATCTAGTTCATTTAAACTACCTTATGTGACTGATTTTATAGAACCGAGTAAACAATCAGGAGAAGTGAAATTAGGCTCTAGTGGGCAGACATCTGTAAAAAATACTAGTGGCGGAGGCACAAAATCTGGCACATCAAGAGTTGAGAAAAAAAATCAATTTTCATCAATGTTAGGGGCGTTGGTAGATTTCTATTTAGAGGATCCGGATAACCATGGTTCTCTACCCCTCAATTTCTTAAAGCGTCCTTTAACTTATCGCGAATCATTCCAAGAAATAACGTCAAAGTGGAATATAGGGTACAAAGACAATTATGTATTCTATTGTGAAGTTAAAAATTCTGTACCAATTATTGTCAATGAAGACCATTTCATAATTGAGTTAATGCGAAAGAATCAAAGTGGTCAAAACTATAAAGTTCGCTTTGAAACGGATGGGTGGACAGAGCACCAAAAGCAATCATTAATTGAAGGCCTAAAGTACGTAAGACAATTATCTACTGAAGCATTCAAGAACAAAACACAAGAAACAGCATATATTTTCTTTGTCGGTAAACAAGATAAGTATGAACCACACGTTTTTCATTGCGTATATTCACAATTTGCTCATCCATACTTTGGGGAAACGCCAAGATTTTTGCCGAACTTTTGGGGAACGTTTAAACTAGAAAATGAAATTACTGTGAGAAATCCAGAAGTTGACGGTAAAAATGTTGATTTCGAATCAAGAGTCACCGAGCCAGAGCCAGAGCCAGAAGTGGAGCTAGTTGAACCAACTGTTGTTACAAACAAAGCTCAGACTCAGCAACCGATGAGAATTCCAGCTAAGAGACTGATTAAGAGGAAAGGAATATTTGAGCGATTAAAAGACTTTTTGGGGATCTAAAAGTAGCTTAAAAACTACTGTATAATGACACCTTTATACCACCCTAATTACACCCACAACTTAGTCAAGTATTCTAACTATATGTAATTAATGGTGAAAATGGCTTTTTTGGACTTTTTAAACGGCGAAACCCCGATGTTGGTAGCATCGGGGTTTCTGATTTTTAGATGGTTTGGATGGTAAGGCCAAAAAATCTTATTTATGCAAAAGGTTGGATTTTATCCAACAAATTCCTTGGTAGGGAATTAGATACGGATGAAGTCCATGTGCTCAACTTTTGGCTTGAACACGTGACGTTGAACGTCTTGAGGCTTAACTTTAACTTCAGTACCGTCGATAACTAGAGTAATCGCTTCGTAGAACTCTGGCTTATCCATTTGGTTGATCACATCATCGTGTTTTAGAGCGATAGATACTGGCGCTGCTTCACCACCGTAAACGATAGCTGGGAATAGACCAGTGTGACGTAGGCGGCGGCTCGCACCTTTACCTAGTTCAGTACGCACTACTGCATTGAATTTCATAGTATTTACTCTCAAATTAGTAAAAAAATAGTAAGTGTGACAGCATCAATGCGACCTTGTGCTGTCGTAGCGCTTCGTTAGCGATAATAATCACTCTCAAAACGAGCGCGGATACTAACATTCTACGTTAGGATGAGCAATAAAAATGATGGCTTCATACTAGGCAATCCCCAGCATGGTTAATCACTGAGCTCATCGGCAAAAATTTTATCCCTCAGTGCCCAAAATCGGCCATTTTTTCGTGCGATAACGAATTGCGGTGGTCGAAAACGGTGCTGATGATCGACGACTTTACTCGGTGATGCGGCGTCAAATGCTCGATGTTTATCGGCCAGATGGGGGCGAACGAAACGCTGTTTAAAGATAGCTTTCTGTTTTGGGGTTGTGAGTGACCAAAACTCGTGCACTTGGGCGTTATTCTCACCAAGATAAGTCACTCGAAGATGGTTTTTTCCTTTGCTATCTTTATGAACGCTGAATGTCATGGTGAGACACGCAAACACTAATGCATCTTTTAAGCTTAATGCCTCTTTAAGCTTTTTATCCGGATCCACTAGCGTCGCTTGGCATTCGTGACAAATTCGCGCAGCGATGTCGTTATCGGCTCCGCATTGATTGCAATATTTGGCACGAAAACGGTAGCCGCAATGTTCGCGCTCTGCAGTCTCTTTATCTTCAAAATAGCCTTGGCATCGCCGCCCATAGTGTTCGAGAAGAAAGCCGTTCGCATCCAGTTTGCCCCAAAAGTTATTATTAAAGCCGCAAGCAGGACAAGGAATAGTAATGATTTCACTGTTAGAGTCGGGTTTCGGATCGCCGACTTCGGGTTGATACAGATCATACTGATTACCTGCATAATCAAGCACCAAACATTCGTTTTTTCCCGGCGCGAGACGTAAACCTCGACCGACGATTTGTTGGTATAAACTCACCGACTCGGTGGGTCTTAGAATAGCAATCAAATCGACATGTGGAGCATCAAAGCCGGTGGTTAATACTGAGACATTGACCAAAAATTTGATCTCTTGCTGTTTAAAACGTTGGATGATCCGATCGCGATCTTGTGATGATGTATCGCCAATCACTAAGGCGGATTGTTGTTCAGGCAGTAAACTAAGGATCTCTTGGGCGTGACGAACCGTAGCCGCAAAAATCATTACCCCTTGCTTGTTGTGCGCTAACTGAATAATTTGTTGAACGATTTGTGGTGTTGCGCGTTTGGATTGCTCGATAACCAGATCGAGTTCAGATTCTTTGTATCGTCCGCTAGTCGTTGGGCTTAACTGAGAGAAATCGTAGCTGAGGATAGGCGCATCAATCAGACGCGCTGGAGTTAAGAAACCTTCATCCAATAAGTAGTGGATCGGTAATTCAAAAATGCAATCTTTGAAAAAACGTGGCTCTTCACTGCGCACGAGCCCACGAGTGTGGTACTGATAGATCCATCCCATGCCTAGTCGATAAGGGGTTGCGGTTAAACCGAGCACCTTCATCTTTGGGTTGAGGGTCAATAAGTGGCTAATGACTTTTTGATAGCTGCTGTCTTTATCATCGGGGACTCGATGACATTCATCAATCACTAATAACGAAAATGGCTGTTGAAAAGTCGATAAATTTCGTACCACAGACTGCACGGAAGCAAACACCACCGCATGTTCGCTCTCTTTTCGTCCTAGTCCGGCCGAAAATATGCCACCAGCGAGCCCATAGCCTTCATATTTGGCATGGTTTTGTTCCACCAGTTCTTTAACATGGGCCAGAACTAATACTCGCCCTTTAGCTAAACGTGCTAATTCAGCAATTACTAAGCTTTTTCCTGCACCGGTAGGGAGGACAATCACCGCAGGGGTACTGTGCTGACGAAAGTAATGAATCACGGCTTTGACTGAATCCGCTTGATAAGGTCGTAAGGTATACATAAAGGCAAGGGATTAATTATGTGAAATAGTTCAACTATTTTGAGTGAGGCTTGTATAATACCTGACTTCAAGCAGATGAGGTATTCATGCGTTTAGATAAATTTTTGTGTGATGCGCTCGGCACCACACGTAAAGAGTCGACTCAACTTTTAAAAAGTGGCGATGTAACGGTCGATGGTATTGTTCGCAAAAGTGGTTCATGTCAAGTTACCGAGTTATCGCAGGTTGAGTGGCAAGGCAGAGCGCTGACCTTAAGTGGCCCTCGTTATATCATGCTGCATAAGCCTCAAGGTTATGTTTGTTCTCATGAAGACAGCTTCAACCAAACGGCCTTTGTATTATTGGATGAGGCTAACCAACGGGACTTGCATTTTGCTGGGCGCTTGGACGTTGATACCACAGGGCTCGTGTTAATCACTGATGATGGGCAGTGGTCACACCGGGTGACGTCACCTAAACATCATTGTGAAAAAACTTACCGTGTCTGGCTCGCAGATCCCATTGCCGCCGAGTATACTGAGCAGTTTGCGAAGGGAATTGAGTTACGCGGTGAGCGAGATCTAACCCGACCTGCTCAACTAGAAATCATAGATCAACAACAGGTTTTGTTGACCATTCACGAAGGTAAATATCATCAAGTTAAGCGTATGTTTGCAGCTCTTGGTAATAAGGTCGTTGGGTTACATCGTGAACGTGTGGGCGATATTGTTTTGGACCCTGGCCTTGAGCCGGGAGAATCTCGTTATTTGACCGAATCGGAAATCGCTTCTGTCTGGAACTGATCGCTCAACCTTAGGAAACACGGCCATCGAGTTTCCTTATATTTGAACATACAATCGGCTTCGTAGCGAACGCTTATCCTAAGCCCTCGGAATAAAGAAATGGGTTGCTGATCGGCAACATCAGCGATTGAGTCGATAGGCTATCGACCAGAGTTAAATCATATTCATTGATAAAACGGAGACTTATGACTTCCAATACTGCCCCCGCTAAATATGATGCTTCTAGCCTTGGCTTTTTGCTGTTTATTGTGTTGGGCGCTATCGGGGCGTTAACCCCACTCGCTATCGACATGTATTTACCTGCAATGCCCGCTATCGCCAAAGATTTAGGTACTACTGCCGGTTCCGTGCAATTAACGTTAACGGCTTATACGGCAGGTTTTGCGATTGGACAATTATTGCACGGCCCGTTAGCGGACAGTTATGGTCGTCGTCCGGTGATGTTGTCAGGGGTATTTTTATTTGCGGTGGCTTCAGTTTTTAGTGCCACGACACACGGTATCGAGGCATTAACTTATATTCGTGCCGCTCAAGGGTTTGCAGGCGCAGCTGCCGCAGTAGTGATTCAGGCGGTTGTGCGCGATATGTTTGATCGAGAAGACTTTGCTCGTGCAATGTCTTTTGTCACCTTAGTGGTTACACTCGCGCCGTTAGTTGCGCCATTGATTGGTGGGCATTTAGCCGTTTGGTTTGGTTGGCGTTCCATTTTTTGGGTGTTGGCTATCTTTGCTGTGGTCGTGATGGCGATGGTACTTTGGAAAGTGCCTGAGACACTGGCAATAGAAAATCGTCAACCATTGCGATTTATGAACACCATGAAAAACTATGCGCAATTATGCCGTAATGGTCAGGCGATGGGGCTGATTTTCGCTGGAGCTTTTTCATTTTCGGGAATGTTTGCCTTTTTGACCGCAGGATCTTTTGTTTATATTGACATTTATGGTGTGACACCAAACCAGTTTGGTTATCTGTTTGCGCTCAATATTATTGCGATGATCGCGATGACCAGCATTAATGGTCGATTTGTGCGACGCGTTGGTTCGCATGCCATGTTGCGCTTTGGATTATTTATTCAGTTATTGGCGGGCGTTGGTTTATTTGTCGGTTGGGCTCTTGATTGGGGATTATGGGGAACCGTTCCTTTTGTGGTGTTGTTTATTGGCACCATTTCAACCATTGGCAGTAATGCGATGGGGCTATTATTGAGCGGTTATCCTCGAATCGCTGGTACGGCTTCTTCTTTGTCCGGTACATTGCGCTTTGGTACCGGCTCGGTGATTGGTGCCGTGGTTGCCTCAATGCCAAGCGATGTGACTTGGCCAATGATTTTAGTGATGTCAGCATGTTCCGTGCTGTCTGCGGGTTTTTATTGGACATTGGGAAGAAACGCATAGTGGCGAAGTATTATTTAGAAATTCAGAAGCTGGTGAACAGCGCGTTAGAAGAGTTAGCACAAGAACACGCTGCTGGAAAGTTGGCGAATGCTCCCGTGGCAAATAATCATTTTTTAGTACATTGGGTGAGCAAATCTTTAAAAAGTCAGCGTTTTGACCGCTGTGTACGCGATGATTTAACCGTTTGGCAAAAAGCGGGGCGCTCGAAGGGGAATCAATCAGGATTGTGGTTGCAATTTCGACGTATTTCGGCGTATTACGCCCAGTTTTTCAATGAGCATGCCGATAATCACTTAACGGATAAGAAAATAGACGCCTTTTTGGACGAAATGGAACAAGCTGGATGGGAAGTTTCAACCTCTGAACCATTAGTGGATTGTGGTAAAGTACAAATATTTATCGAAGGGCAAAACTCTTTCGCGCTTTGCTCAAGGCAGTGTGATGACTGTTTTGATGGCGAAGCCTTGATAAAACCGATGAACTGGTTTGTGCGTGGCCACCATGCCGGATTTGTCGAGAAAGCAGCGGCAGCAGGGTTTATGCTTCATAAACGCACTGATTACAAATCGAACGTCAAATACCATGGCGAATATGTGATTTTTCCAGATAATCAAGGGACCCAATTAGCGGAAATTCCCCTTTCTTTTCAAACCTCTTAATTCTACCGTTTTAGCCTAAATCAGAGCGACGATTTATCGTGGCTCTGATAAATATAAAAGTAACGTTTCCTCTTTGAATCTGCATCAGTTGTTGATGATGTTTGCTCACGTCAATCCAATAATTATTCCCCGCAATGGGGGAGTGACTTATCCGATCTCTTACTTATACTATCTTATTGACCAAAGCGCTTATTGAGCACAATGCTTATTGATCAAAGTGAATGCGTTCTAAACTTTGTACACGTCGTAAATCTTGTTCGGAAAACGTGCGACGACGTAGCTCGTCTAACTGTGTTTGTTGCTGATCAGGATGATCGACTAAACGTTTAACAATTACTTTTCTTTGCTCAACATAATGCTGCCACTGTTGATCAAACTGCTGTCTTGATTGCCCAAGGTGATTAAGACGTTGAATGGTTTCTTCATCCACCCATTCTTTTAAAGCTAGGTAGTGGTCTTGTGGATCTTGCTCATCTAATGTGAGAACCGCTTTTAATAAACGATCATTATGTTCATTACGTTGAATGTAATCCGGTTGTTGGTTGATCTGCTCATCCCATAAGCGTTGCGCTTTTTGTTGTGGGTAGATTTCAAACAGTTTTTGTTTATCAATCGCGAGCTGACGAATACGATTTTCTTCAGTAAATAAAGATTGCTGATCGGTAGAAAAATGAACGCCTTGAAGATGAACGATTTTGTCATGCAGACGTTGCCAATCCGCAGCGAGTCCGTTCAGTGATGAAAAGCTTAACTTATCGAGAGCGTGGTGATAGTCGATTAATTGATGAAATAAAGGCTCATCAAGGCTGATTTTCTCATCCATATAATGCGCAAATTGTTGTTTTAATAAGTTAACATCGACCTGTTCCATTTCTGATACCAGATAATTCAAGAAATCGCGAGGGGAGGAAAGATCAACGTCACTTTTCAGTACACTCGGTGGTTGGGCGGTCGCGGGGTGATCATCATGCAACCATATTAGTGACAATGTCACCATCAATACTCCGATGGCGAGGGCAATCATCATAGGTTTATAACGCATCATTACAGTCCAAGTTGTTGCAAACGATTGGCATGTTGACGATAAAGAGTAACGGGTGAAACCTCAAAAAGATGGCGTATGCCTAAAAGCCCATTGACTTCATCGAGATGATTCATTTTATAGTGGGTACCAATGACTTGGCCAAGATGGCTACTGCAGACAGAGACTAAGCCATCATTGGGTTCATCAAAAGCAAGGCTTAAAACTCCGATGGGGATATCGGTGGGATCAAGCAAGTTAGTAATGGCCGATGAACCTGTCCAAGAAAAATAGTGAACACCATTACTGGCGAGCGCTTCACCTTGCCCACAATAGGTTGTCGGAACGCCTTCTGGATAATGACGATTAAAAGCCAATGAGCCTTCGGTGGTTAAGGTATCGAGCGCCGCTAAGGCATCTTGTTCTAGCCCCTTGCCACCGGAGAGTACGTTGATCAAAGTGACAAAACTATTGGTGATTTTGACTGCTAAGGCCTCAGAAATTGAGTCTTCCGGTACGGTATTTCTCACAATATCAGCGACTCGCGATCCCCAGTTAACACCACCAACGCTAGTCACCGAAGCAACCAGATCAGGACGTACTGAAGCGACATAACGAGCGGTTGGACTGCCTTGACTGTGACCGATAAGATTGACTTTCTCTTTACCGGTTAGGGCTAGAATGGTTTCAACTTGCGCCAATAGTTGCTCGCCGCGTACTTCTGAGCGGTTAGCGGCTGCGACTTGCGCAGTAAATACGGTAGCACCATCTTTACTGAGTGCATGAGGAATGCCATAGAAGTAATCTATTTTGGCGATACTATCAAAACCGAAGATGCCATGGACCAGTACCAATGGGTAACGGGTTTCGGTATAGCCACTATTGGCGAATGTCGCTGGTGTGTGAAAGGATACCAATCCAATACAGAGTAGACCTATCCATCGATATATGATGCTCACATTGATATCCTTGTGTTATTTGTTTTAAGTTGGCATTGATAATATCAATGTAAAATAGTGTCAATTCCTTGCACTGTCGAGAGTTTTCGCCGTGATTGTGACGGGGATAACTCATCCGTTGGTCAGTGACACCCACAGATTCATTTTCCGGTTTTTTTCACGATCGCTCTGACCATGCCTTTGAAAATAAATAGGTGGGCAGGCATCATCACAAACCAATAAAGAAGGCCACGAAACCCTTGTGGATGCCACCATGCGGTAATAGTCAGTTCACGTTGCTGACCAAGATCTTTAATGGCAAACTCCAGACGCCCTAAGCCGGGCCCTTTCATGCCAAACAGTAACGACAAAAAGCGCGGCGGCTGGCAGCGAATTACCTTCCATGAGTCGATAAAATCGCCGACTTGCAACTCGGTTCCTGGTGGGCTGCGCCGAACTGGTTTTCCTCCACCAAATAACACATCGAGCCATTCACGTGTTCGCCACAACGAATTAGCAAAAAAATAGCCTTGATGGCGCTGGCCCATGGTTTTGACGACTTTCCAGAGCTGTTCTGCATTGGCATCGGTGGTTATGGTTGCGCCAGTATGCTTAGGATAAAATCCAAACCCCGGTTGCCAACGTTGCATTGCGCCGGGGTCAAAGCCCCAGACATTACTGCGTACAAAGGTACCCTCTTGTTCGATGGTGGACTTTACCGCATCGTAATAACCAATCATTGTTTGTGGATAACGTTGCTGAAGCGCATCGTTATTGGCAATAAAATCATGGGCAAGGCCATCTAACAATGCGCGTCCGATACTCGACGGAACCGAGGTCACTAATCCAAGCCAGTAAGAGGCCATTCGAGGGGTGAGTAAACCAGTAGACCAAAGCCGAAAGGGTTTATTGGCTAATCGGCAAATCACTTCAAATTGTTCACGGTAGGTGAGGGTATCGGGGCCACCCGCTTCAAATTGTTGATGTTGTTCGGGGGTTTCCTTAGCAAGCGCTAACAGATAATGGTTAAGATTAGCTAAAGCAATCGGGTTGGCTTTTGAATCGACCCATCGCGGTGTGATCAGAATGGGTAAATTATAAACAAAATCGCGCATGATCTCGAAAGCCGCTGAGCCAGGGCCGATGATCACTCCTGCTCTTAATTCGGTTACGGGAACTTGGCTTTGACGTAAAATTTCGCCAGTTTTTTGTCGAGCGGCTAAATGGTCAGAATGGCTGGATGGTGGTTGTAAAGCACTAAGATAAATGACGTGTTTGACTTGGCTGTGTTGTAAAGCTTCGCGCATGTTATTCGCTAGGGATAATTCGTAGTCGATAAAATCGCCGCCTTGGGCCATGCCGTGCACTAAAAAGTAGACTAAGTCCGCTTGTTTGACCCAGTGACAAGTCTGCTGTTGATCGGTTAAATCAAGGTAAATAATGGTGAGATTTTTATGTTTAGGGGTGCGATCGGTAAAATAATCGACTTGCCGAGCCGCCGCGGTGACTTGATAACCTTGTTCAAGTAATAAAGGGATAAGCTGAGAGCCGACGTAACCTGAAGCACCTAATACTAATACTTTTTTCATTTTTATTCCTTGGGATAGGCTAAGGCTTGAGCGTATAATCTTCAGCCACTATTCAGCCTTCTAACTTGACGTTGTAGCGATATCATTTGGTCCAGTAATCTCGATTAAACGGACCGCCGATTGGTATTGATGCGACTCAATATGTCTTTTTCTGGTTAATGTTTGCCATTGAGGTGCCCCGTTGTCCGTTGTTTCACAAGTGATATATTACACCAAAGGTGACTTTTTGCGCCGCTTGATAGCGATTGCTTTGCCGATTACTTTACAAAGCATCATGTTTTCTAGCCGCGGGCTAGTGGATGTGTTGATGCTGGGACAGCTCGGTGAGGCAGAAATTGCGGCGGTTGGTGTGGCGGCAAGAGCTACGTTCGTGACCACAATTATGCTCGTGGGAGTAACGACAGGTGGGGCACTATTAACAGCTCAATATTGGGGAGCAGCGAATAAACAGGGGGTGAGAGAAAGCACGGCTTTAACTTGGTTGGTGTCGATGTTGTTTGCGGTATTAACGGTGGGTTTATTTTTATTTTTTCCACAACAAATTATGGCATTGACCACCGATTCGGCGCTCGTTAATCAACTGGGCAGTCAATATCTCGTTATTACCTCTTTTAGTATGTTAGCGGTTGCCTGTGTCAGTAGTATGGCGGTCGGCCTACGTGCGATGCATAAGCCAGGCATTAGTACTTTTTTCAGTGGTATTGGGATTTTGGCTAACGTATTTTTGAACTGGGTGCTAATCTTCGGCAAATTAGGCTTTCCAGCACTCGGTATTCAAGGCGCAGCGATTGCAACGTTACTCAGTGGTTTTCTTGAAGTGGGCTGTTTGTATGGTTACTTATATTGGAAAAAGCATCTATTAGCTTTTGGATTACTTGATGTAAAAGCGGTCATGGTCTGGCAAACCATTGAACGATTTCTACGCTTATCACTCCCGACGACGTTTAACTTTTTAGCATGGGCTGGAGGGTTATTTGTTTACCACGCCATCATGGGCCAAAGTGGAGTGCAGGGGCTGGCTGCCTTATCCGTCATGACGCCTGTTGAATCGATTTCTTTGAGTTTTTTAATTGGTATGTCTAATGCGGCCGCGGTACTGATCGGCAATCAGTTAGGCGCTAAGCAGTATGATGCGGTTTATTACCAAGCCATTGGTGTTACGGTGCTGAGCCTGCTGTCTGGGATACTGGTTGCTATGGTTCTGTTTATTGTGCAGATCCCTATCTTAAATGCGTTTAGTGCTCTGACCGCAGAAACTCGTCAGTTAGCAGAAAAATTCATTGTGATTTTAAGCCTTGGCATTGTCTTGCGTTCAGTACCCATGACAGTGATTGTCGGGGTCCTTCGTGCTGGAGGCGATGTCAAATTTTGTCTTGGACAAGATGTGGTTGCGCAGTGGATTATCGGTATCCCTCTGGCGGCGATTGCCGCTATCTATTTTAACGTTAAACCTGAGTGGATTTATTTGTTGTTTTTAGTCGAAGAATTGATCAAATGGGTCGGCTCATTATGGCGAATGATCAGTAAAAAATGGATGCGGAATTTGATCGGAAACTAGACACATAACAACAAGTTGGTGCAATTGTGTTCATATTCTGTGATCTACAGCCAAAATACTTCCTACCCGAAGGGATTTAGTGTAGATTCTCAATCCTAATTTTAAGCAATGGTGTGAGCGGTTTAATGTTACAGCTGATAGACCTGAGCAAAGGTTTTGTGGATGGTGATGAGTTCCACCCTGTGTTACAAGGTGCAGAGTTGACGTTAAATCAAGGTGATCAGTTGGCATTAATGGGTGAGAGTGGCTCTGGCAAAAGCACCTTACTCAATTTGATCGCTGGTTTAGATAGTGTTGACTCGGGGGAGATTTGGTTTCCCGGCTTTGCGATGCACAGTACATCAGAGCATAAACGCACCGCCTTTCGGCGTAATAACATTGGTCATATATTCCAACAGTTTAACCTGTTGCCGACCTTAAATGTCGCCGATAATATCCGCTTCTGTCGGCAACTTAAAGGTTTACCCGAAGACCAAGGTTTATTGAGACAAATTCTCTCCTCATTAGATTTAATGCCGCTTTTAGGTCGTTATCCTGAAGAAGTGTCGGGCGGTCAACAGCAACGAGCGGCAATTGCTCGTGCTTTGTATATGGAACCCAAAATCCTTCTAGCGGATGAGCCAACCGGTAGCCTTGATGAACGCAATGCTGAAGCAGTGATGCGCTTACTGACTTCATTGAGTCGTCAGTTACAATGTACCTTATTGTTAGTCACTCACAGTGAAAAAGTGGCGCAGCACATGGAAGGTTGTATTCGCTTACAAGGAGGAAGGTTGCATGTTATTGCCCGTAGTTAAAGCGTTACTTGGGCATTATCGTCGCTACCCGTTACAAATTTTTCTCGTCTGGCTGGGTTTAACACTCAGTGTTTCTTTATTAGTTGGTGTAACGGCGATTAATCATCATGCGAAGCAGAGCTATCAGCATGGTGAAAAACTGTTTGCCAATCCTCTTCCTTATCGCATTCGACCAAAACATATTGCTAATAAAATTCCTCAAGGTTTTTACGTTCAGTTACGTCGAGAAGGGTTCCATCAATGTGTGCCTATTGATCATTATCGCTTAACCACGACAACTGGCACGGAGTTTTCGCTTTTAGGGATTGACCCGGTAGCGATGCTCCCCCTTAATAATCGTCAGTCATTCAATGAAATTAGTACGTTAGCCTTATTTAAATCGCCACATCCGATTTTAGTCAGTGATGGCTTTGCAACGTTACAAGGTTGGAATAATGGCGACTACATTCCATTACAAGATGGCAGCCTGCTTGGCCCACTATTGATTGATACCAATGGGTTGATTCATGGTACACGAGTCGTTGCCGACCTTTCATTGGTGCGTAGTATTCGTCAAAGCTCTGGGTTATCGGTGATTGCTTGCGGTGATATGCCGAAAGAGAAATTGCAAAGATTAACCGATAGCTTACCCAGTGGAATGGCGTTAGTACGCACCACGCGTAGTGAGTTAGAGTCACTCACCCAAGCTTTTCATATGAACTTAACCGCACTGGGTATGCTGTCTTTTTTAGTCGGTATGTTTATTTTCTATCAAGCCATGTCGTTATCGTTAATTCAGCGTCAGCCATTAGTGGGGATCTTGCGACAAACTGGAGTTTCTGGTTGGCAATTAGCGCAAGCGTTATCGATAGAATTGATCGGTTTGATTTTAATCAGTTGGGCCTGTGGTAACGTTTTGGGGTTAGTTTTGGCCAACCAATTATTACCCTCGGTATCTGCTAGCTTAAGCAATTTGTATGATGCAAACGTAGGACTTTCCGTTGGGTGGAGCTGGCGCTGGAGTAGCTATAGTTTACTGATGGCTACTTGCGCTGCATTAGCGTCTTGTGCTTGGCCGTTAATTCGTCTGCTCAAGTCTCAACCGATCCGGTTAACCACACGTTTGTCGATGGTTCGTTTTGCTGGCTCAGAATTTACCTTTCAAGGATTAGTGGCTTGTGGCTTGCTCGTCTCAGCCATTGCGATTTATCAAGCACCGAAAAGTCAAACCTCTGGGTTTGTGATCATTACCTTAATGCTCCTCAGCGCGGCGTTGTTAACGCCTTATTTTATTTGGAAACTGTTTGTCAGTTTTTCTTATACTTTACGTGGCGTAAAAATACGTTGGTTTTTTGCGGATGCCGCTGCCAGCATGAGTTATCGAGGCGTTGCGACCATGGCGTTTATGTTGGCGATGACGGCGAATATTGGTGTAGAAACCATGGTCGGCAGTTTTAGAGACACCACGGATAAATGGTTGAATCAACGATTAGCTGCGGATATTTATCTTTATCCAACCAATAGTTCGGCAGCACGGATGACACAATGGCTGACTCAACAACCTGAAGTGCAAGAAGTCTGGCATCGTTGGGAAAAAGATCTCGCCAGTGACAAAGGTATGATCCAAATGGTGAGTACAGGCGATTCTGAAGGTGAGCGGCAATCATTAACCATTAAAGTCGGTGTTCCGGATTATTGGTATCTTCTTCATCAATCTCGCAGCGTAATGATTAGCGAATCAATGGCGTTACGGCTTGGCATTCGTCCGGGTGACTATATCGATTTATCGATGCCTTTAGGACAACATTGGTTAGTGGTCGGGGTGTATTATGATTATGGGAATCCCTACCATCAAGTCATGATGTCTCACCAAAGTTGGTTGCACGGTTTTATGAGTAGCGGCAATGTCTCTTTAGCGGTAACGCTTAACGCTGGTCAGGTAACGGAGGGGGAAGCATTATTGAAACGCTTAAATAGTGTCTTTCGTCTTAATTCTGAGCGTGTATTTGATAACCGTTCTATTCATCATCAAGCCATGCAGGTATTTGATCGCACGTTTGCTATCGCTGATAGCTTAAGCAACATTACGCTGTTTATTGCTGTGTGTGGGATATTCTTTGCAACCTTAGCGGGAGAGGTCTCTCGTCAGCGGCATATCTCCCTTTTGCGTTGTTTGGGTGTATCAGGTAAAGAGTTAGTGGTGATTGGTGCGTTACAGCTATTGGTTTTTGGGTTGATTTCCTTATTGATTGCCTTGCCGCTAGGTTTGGCATTAGCAACACTGGTGATTGATGTGGTGATCCGTTACTCATTTGGATGGAGTATTGAGTTGCAACTGATGCCAGCCGCTTATGCAAAAACGGCTATGTTATCGATGCTGGCGCTGATTATTTCTGGGGCGCTTCCTGTGATGCGTTTAGTTCGTCAGTCGGCGATTAAATCATTAAGGGATGCATTATGAGTAATAATATGAATCACAAGCGATGGCTGATAGCGGTTGTTTTGGTCGCACTTGGTTTATTGATTGGATTCTTTGTCAGTCATTTTTTGACCTTATCGGCTGACCGTTTGTCATCGGTGACTCATTCCATCGATGAGCAACAGGTTTTTGCTTTTCCCTCTGCCGATAATCCCGTTCGTTTGCCACAAGATTTTGCTTTGCATCCCCAGTATCAACATGAATGGTGGCATGTTTTCGCTAATGTACAAGATGAACAGGGGCAAGAATACGGGATAGTATGGAATTTCTTTAAGTTGGCGAACGATTCCGAGCAAGGCGTCGGCTGGCAAAATTCGCAACTATTTTTATCGCATGTTGCGGTGGCGAATGCTTATCAAGTTTGGAAAGAGCAACGTATTGCCCGAGGGGGGATTGGCCAAGCCGATGTGACAACACCGCCATTTCGGATGTGGATCGATAACTGGCATTGGCGATCATTAAGTGCGGGGCCATTGCCGAGTCAGTTAGATATTGCCACCGATAACTTTCAGTTGGCGATGCATATGACACCTAAAGGTCCTTATATCTTACCGGGCGAACAAGGGTTTCAGCGGCGACAAAATCATCATTCATCACTGGCTTCTTACTCGGTATATGCGCCATTTGTCTCTATTCAAGGTACATTACGTTTAACGCCTTATACACAACCGATAGCCGTACGTGGTCAGGCATGGATAAGTAAAGAGTGGGGCAGCCGACTGATAGGCCAAGATCAGCAAGGTTTAGATTGGTTTGTACTGCACCTTGATCAACAGCGAACGTTGAGTGTCACTCGACATCGTTATCTGCATCAAAGACCTCATATTGATGGCACCTTGGCGAGTAAAGATGGAAAGGTAACTCATTTGACTGAGCAAGAAATCAAGATGATACCACTGCCATCCGTCAAACTTGCCAATGGCAAAACGTTACCTTTGCAATGGCAGGTCGTGATCGCTAAAGAAAATATCGATATTACCTTGAGTCCACTGAATCCTAATCTGTGGTTAGACTTTACCCAGCCTTATTGGCAAGGGCCCATTCATTCTCAAGGCTCGCATTCTGCCCGTGGTTTTATGCAGCTGACGGGCTATTAGTTTGATTTTTGTCTGTGTATTTTGGCCTAACCCTTCAGGCAGCGTTGGTGGCTCCTTTCTGCCGCGTTATCGGCTTATCAGGTAGCGTTACTACATTCCAACGCTTATGCCTTGTATAAAAAACCACTAACTGCTGTAAAAATCAGCTCGAAAGGTTAACAGACCCTAGCTCATGCCTTTTATTGTGTTCAACGTTTAAGCGTATGACGACTCAATAGTTGATTTATCTCCCCATCTTCTGTTTTTACCTCATGTTTACCGGTACAAGCATGACTGTTC